>DATCIL010000671.1:0-3448 GCA_036507795.1 Anaerolineales bacterium
TTGGACCAGGATTATCTGCAGAAATGGGCAGCAGAGTTGAATGTGGCCGATTTGCTCCAGAGAGCCTTGAAAGAGGGCAAGTAATATGAACCTCTTCGATCACGCCATGCACGAACGCATGAAAACCGAAGCGCCCCTGGCGGCGCGCATGCGCCCGCGCAGCCTGGACGAATTCGCCGGGCAGGAGGACATCGTCGGGCCGGGTAAGCTGCTGCGCCGCGCTATCGAAGCCGACCGGCTGTTCTCTTCCATCATCATGTGGGGACCGCCCGGCACCGGCAAGACTACGCTGGCGATGATCATCGCCAACCAGACGGAGAGCCACTTCGAGACGCTCTCGGCGGTGCTGGCCGGCAAGGCCGAACTGCGCGAAGTGATCAAGAACGCCCAGGAGCGGCGAACGCTGTACCAGAAACGCACCATCCTCTTCGTCGACGAGGTCCACCGCTGGAACAAAGCCCAGCAGGACGCCCTGCTGCCCCACGTGGAAACCGGCACCATCACCTTGATCGGCGCGACAACTGAAAACCCTTATTTTGAAGTGATTGGCGCCCTGGTCTCGCGGTCCAGGGTGTTTCAGCTGCGCCCTCTGGAGGATGAGGATGTAGCCACCATTCTCGAGCGAGCGTTGAAGGACCCCGAGCACGGCTACGGGGGCCGCAAAATCGAGTTGGACGAAGATGCCCGCGAGCATCTCATTCGCGTCGCCGGAGGAGATGCCCGCAACGCTTTGAATGCGCTCGAACTGGCCGTGGAAAGTACGCCGCCCGCAAAAGGAGGCGTGATTCACATTACCCTGGCAGTGGCCCAGGAATCCATCCAACGGCGGGCCGTGCTCTACGACAAAGATGGCGACGCCCACTACGATACCATCTCAGCTTTTATCAAATCGGTGCGCGGATCCGATCCGGACGCCGCCCTTTACTGGCTGGCCAAGATGCTCTACGCCGGGGAGGACCCGCGCTTTATCTTGCGCCGGCTGCTTATCCTGGCCGGAGAGGATATCGGCCTGGGCGATCCTCTGGGCCTGGTTGTCGCCAGCGCAGCGGCCCAGGCTTTCGATTACGTCGGCCTGCCGGAAGGGATCTACCCGATCGTGGAAGCAACCCTGTATTTATCTACAGCGCCAAAGTCCAATACGGCGGGCGCTTATTTCAAAGCCTTCCAGTTAATCGAAGACGAAGGCATTACCGGCGTACCCCAACACCTTCAGGACGCCAACCGAGACGCTAAGGCCCTCGGGCACGGTCAAGGGTACGTATACCCGCATGAAGGGCCCGATCACTTCCTACCGCAGCAATACCTGCCCAGAGCGCTGCTGGGCACTTACTTTTACCAGCCTTCCGATCAGGGCTTCGAGGCCCAGGTTGCCGAGCGATTGGCGCGCTGGCGAGAAGCGCAGCGCCGCGCCTTGGGCATTACGCAAACCGAAGAGGTACCGGACCTATCCCAGGACCAGATCGACGAGATCAAACACAAGCACAAACCAAGCGGAAGATTGGGTGGCTAGCCGGGAAATTAGAACTTATGCCAATCGTCTTACTGATCCGCCATGGTGAAAACGACTACGTCAAGAAGAGGCGGCTGGCCGGCCGGATGGAAGGAGTCCATCTAAACGAAAAAGGGCGAGCTCAAGCGCAGAACCTGGCCGAGAAACTGGCAAAAGCGCCGGTTAAAGCCGTTTACAGCAGCCCGCTGGAACGCACCATGGAAACCGCCGAACCCATTGCCAGCGCCCTGGGTCTGGAGGCCATCCCCCGCCCCGGCCTGCTGGAAACCGACTTTGGCAAGTGGCAAGGCAGAACGCTCAAGCAGCTTCAGCGGCGCAAGCTGTGGAAAGTCGTTCAAAGGGCGCCCTCATTGGCCAGGTTTCCCGAGGGAGAATCCTTCGCCGAAGCGCAGCAGCGCATGGCCGGTGAAATCGAAAGCATCTGCGCCGAACACAAGCCTAAGGATCTGCTGGTATGTATCGGCCATTCTGACCCGATAAAACTGGCGGTGGCTTACTATCTTGGGCTGCCCCTGGATATGTTTCAGCGCTTGAGCGTCGCCCCCGCCTCGATCACGGCCCTGTATATTGGAGAGACAGGCAGCCGGTTGCTGACACTGAATTATGATCTTTCGTTAACATTTTCTGAATCTTGATTCTGGTATACTACATAACTGACTTTATCCACGAAGTTGACATGGACGATTGTGCGCCACAAAGGATGAAAAGCCTTGCGAAGGTTGGTCTTGCAATACCTTCGCCCTGAACGGAAACCTTCGCAAGGCTCTGTATTGGGAGCTCAAAAAATGCCTGGTCAAGAAATCGACCTTCGCCCAGTGACCCATATCATGGCAGATGCGATTGGCCCTCCAGGAAGTCGTGTCTTTTACATCCAGGGATGGGAGGGCGATCGTACGATTACGTTAATTGTCGAAAAAATACAGGTCCAGTCCCTGGCAATCGGGGTGGAGCAGTTCCTGGATGAGATCTCGGAAAAATTTACAGGCCTGCCTGAAGCATCACCGGATTATGTTGAAGATAGAATGCATATCCACCCGCCCGTAGACCCGCTATTTCGCGTCGGAGAGATCGGCCTGGGTTATGATCCAGATAACGACATGGTGGTCTTGATCGCTAAGGAACTGGTCAGCGAGGAGGAGAACCCTGAGGAAGCCGATGTTGTCCGGTTCTGGTGCACACGGTCGCAACTCAGGGCTATGACGCACTGGGGCGTCGAGGTAGCCTCGCGCGGACGCCCAACCTGCCCGCAGTGTGGAGAACCGATGGACCCGGAGGGTCATTTCTGCCCGAAGAAGAATGGACACCAGGGTGAATAAGTGTCTTAAGAATCTAATGAGCCGGCAGGTCTGCGGGTTAGCGAGTTAGTAGTCAATGGGTTCCACAGGTAGGAGTTTACAATTATTGGCGAATGACTACCACACCGGAGGACGAGCTGTTAACGGCCCTTAAAAAGGGCGATATAAATATTCAAGGCGAGTTCCTGTGGGGATCTAACTACACCTTTTCAGTCCAAGTAACCTACAAAGATACCATCCTGCCAGGGGTGTATAAACCAACGCGTGGTGAACGGCCGCTTTGGGATTTTCCCCGAGCCAGCCTGGCGCAGCGGGAAGTAGCGGCTTATCTCGCCAGCGAAGCTTTAGGCTGGCACTTTGTACCGCAGACCGTTTATAGAAAAGATGGACCGGCCGGCGCCGGCTCGCTACAGCTCTACATCAAACACGATCCCGAATGTAATTATTTCAATATCAGCGAACAGGAACGCCAGCGGTTGAGGCCGGTGGCGCTGTTTGATTTAATCATCAACAACGCCGACCGCAAAGGCAGCCACATCTTGTTCGACGAGAAGGATCAGCTGTGGTTGATCGATCATGGCATTTGCTTTCATAAGGATCACAAATTGCGAACGGTGATTTGGGATTTTGCCGGCGAACCCAT
>DATCIL010000672.1:0-1082 GCA_036507795.1 Anaerolineales bacterium
TGCCCGCGGTCGTCGCGCTGCCCGCGCTCTTTACGACATAGCTAGCTTCGCTGCAACAGGGCTCAGTTCCAAATGCTGAGGGCGGGGGGGCAAGAGACTTGGCCATCAGCCTTGGCACTCAGCACTCAGTCCTCAGCACTCAGTCCTCAGCACTGGACATTGACCAGCACCTATCTCGCCCGCAAGGAAGCGGAATACGACGCCCTCAAAGCCGAGATCGCGGATCTGAAAGGAAAAATGAATGGGGTCCGCGCGGGAGGAAAAGCCGGATGAGCGATATCTGCATCCTGAAAACTGCCGACTGGAAACTGGCTTCTGCCAACTGCCAACTTTCTATCTTTATGTCCGCCCCGCGAGCCAGGGTCATTTTAGGCGCTTGCCTGGCGGTCGGGTTATGTATATACTTAAAATATATACATCACTGATGGAGGCTGGCCATGAGCACTGCCAAGGTTTTCAAGAGCGGCAATTCCCAGGCGGTCCGCTTGCCCAAGAAATTCCAGTTCGACACCAGGGAAGTGGAGATTTTCCGCCGCGGCGATGAAGTTGTTCTCCGTTCGCGCGTCAAGACCATGGCCGACGTTGCTTCTATCCTGGCCCGCTTGTCGCCGGATTTCATGGCAGATGGGCGCGATCAAGGCCCGCCGCAGGTGCGCGAGGAACTGTAATGCGTTATTTGCTTGATACCAATATTTGCATCTATTTGAGCAAGCGAAACCACCCTGGCTTGCTTGCGAAGCTGGCGAAGATTCCAGTGGATGAAGCACGGATTTCAGTCGTGACCTATGGCGAATTGGTGTATGGGGCGTTCAAATCGGCGCGACGCAAGGAAAATTTGCATACTATCGGGGAATTCATTGAGGCCTTCCAGCCCCTGCCCCTGCCCGTTGAGGCTGGACAAGCTTACGGACGCATAAAGGAAAACCTGCGGGCGAAGGGCCAGATCATTGGGGAAAACGATCTCTGGATTGCCTCTCACGCCTTGGCTGAGGATTACATTCTTGTTACCAATAACATGCGCGAGTTCAAGCGCATCAAAGGTCTGAAAGTAGAAAACTGGGCAGCCTGAAGGGCAGTGATTC
>DATCIL010000673.1:0-1008 GCA_036507795.1 Anaerolineales bacterium
ATCGGCTGAGATCCTAAAGACATAACTGCGATCCACGCCGGAGAACTCGCCAATCATCTGCAAGGATCGGTTGATTGCATGGTCGATCTCGTCGACCATCCGATTGATAAAGTTGGTCGAGATGCTAGAGACCAGTCTCTCCATACCAACCCTCTCCTGGAGCGCGGTTTGGAACAATTCCCGCTCGAAGATCTCCTTTTGCAGCTCCTGGTTGGCAGTCTTCAGATCAAGCGTGCGTTCCTGTACCCGGCGTTCGAGTTCGGCATGCGATTTCTGCAAGTCAAGTTTGGCTCGCTCCTGTTCGGTGATATCCTGCAAGACGACCAGGCGTCCGGTGAATTGACCGAGCCGGTCGTAAAGGGGCGAGATCTGCAGGTCGAAGTAAAGCGGGGCAAGCGGATCTCCCGCTACCAGCACTTCATGCGCTTCAGCGACTTCCCCAAAGCGCTGGATCATTTCGGGATATTCGGCGAATACCCGTTCAGCCGGTATTCCGACGGCGTGAGAGAGCCTGCGCTGCATAATTGCTTCGGCGGCTGGATTAAAGTCTGCGATACGATTCCAGGCGTCCAGGACAAGCACCGCATCGCGCATGCTCTCCAAAACAGCGCCGCGGGCGAGTGGAACCAGGCTCAGGAACTGAAAACGCAAGAAGCCCCAGGCCACCAAAACCCCGGTAATGGCAAAGGCCAATGGGGTCAGGTCCAGGTTTGGGATGGGGTTGGCGCGCAGGACATAAATCGCGTTGCTAAGCCATGATACTGACATTGCTAACAGAACGATCTTGACCTGCTGGCGGTATAGTCGCTGGGCGCCTCGCGAGAAACGGATGAGGATCAGTGACCCGGCGATGACCAGGAGGTAGGAATACAGAGTATGGATCCAGAATGCCGGGCCATAGCGAAGGCTCAATACCGGGTAGAAGCCGCTCCGATCGAGTTGGACCGAACTCCAGATCAGGCCATGCAGCTGGTTGGTCGATACCAGCAGGAGGGTCAGTGCTGGCAT
>DATCIL010000674.1:0-7193 GCA_036507795.1 Anaerolineales bacterium
CTAGGCCGATACCCAGGAAGGGAATACCCAACCAAAAGGCATATCCGCTCGCCAATACCATGCTTTGCCCCGCCGTTTCCTGGTTAAATCCCATAGTTAGGATCGCTCCTAATATTGTGCCCACACAAGGGGTCCAGCCGGCGGCAAAGAACACGCCGATCAAGCCAGAGGCGAACAATCCCTTTTGAGAACCTCCCTGCCATTGGGGGCGGGTGTCATAATACAACCAGGGGATTTTCACCAGGCCCAAGGTGGCCAAACCAAACAGGATCACCACCGCCCCGCCGATCTTTCCCAAGAAGGTTTTGTATTCCCCAAAGACCTGTCCTAACAGGGTGGCGGCTCCACCCCAACCAACCACGAAAACGAGGGAGAATCCCAACACGAAGGCCAGGGCATGGGTGAATACAATCAGGCGCCGGCTCAATTTGGTCTGCTGCTGGTTACCCGTAATCGCTCGCATAAATTACTCATCTTTTTATATCTATAATATCTCATTATACCCCGCAGCTACTGCCTCCTCCGGGGGCTTGTTCCAGCTGGCGGTTGGACACCAGCCACTGGTGGATATTCTGGAAACCGGTAGAAGATGAGAAATTCGCGCTTACAATCTGCTGCCCGTCCACGCCGGCGAAATCCAACTTTTGCGTGGCTTTGAAGAAAGTTGCCAGTTCCATGGTTTGCCTTGTGTACCAGAAAGCGTTGATATACTTGGCGGCCTCAAACAGTTGGTCTTTTGTGGCTCCCTGCCCAGCCATGAGCTCCAACATCCCCAGCATGGCCATGCCATGGTTGCAGTCGGGGAAGTGGGTAGGGTTGTTGCAGCACGGCCGGTAAACCTGCCCGGCTACCTCTTCGAGAAGAGATTGTTGACCATGGGTCAGTGTGACCATCGGCGTGCTGGCGTAAATTTTAATCACAGGTTTGGAGGCGATGGTCCAACCACCGGTGGAGGCGAAGTCGGTCACCTTCTCCGGACCGTTCTTCATCATCGGCCCTTCGGTGAGGATGGGATTTTCGTTGGTCAATCCAAAAGCCCAGAAGAAGTTGAGCAGGAAATAGGCGTTGTCCCGGTTGATCACAATTTGCGCATCGCTGCCATCCTTTAGAATGGCCAGCTGTTCTTCGCTCAGAGGCTGGCCAGCCTGTTCATAAGTCCTTACGAACCGGTCATAGTCGATGGCACCAGCAGCTAATAATTGAGGGCCAAGATCGCCAAACCTTGCCGGAAGGGCGTAGCCATCTGCAGGACTGACCTGCTCGGCCAGGGCAACTGGATCAGGTTTGGACATTTCATCGCGGGTGTGTTTCCAATCACCAAGCAGGTAGCCGCCTCCCAATCCAAGCAGAAAGGCAATCAGCGTGAACAAGGCCCAGTAATTGCCGATCCTCCTTCTGCGGCGAAGTTCGGACTGCGCCAGTGGGGATGCTTGAGTATTGGTATTCTCTGGGATTTCGGAAATGTGCTCTTGTACTTCAGGGTTACGCATAAAAGCTCCGTGGATGGTTTTGGATTCGCCCGGGAAGGCTCCTCTTGGGGAGCCTTCCCGGGATTCAAGATATTGCAGTAGTTTGGGGCAATTGAATCTATCGATTCTTTCGTTCTCAGTGATGTCCGTGGTGCTCGTGGCCACTATGTGCTGCATGGGATCCGAGATACTTCTCCGGATCCTTTTCAAAAGCAGCCTTGCAGCCGGGAGCACAGAAATAATAAGTCTGGCCTTTGTATTGGTACGTTGCGGCGGCCGACTTTTCATCCACCTCCATGCCGCAGACGGGATCAACAGCCATGGCGTTCACCTCCTTCCTTAAAAAAGTGATCAGTAACCAGTGATAGTGTGGCTTTGTTCGTCGCCAGATTAACGGCAACCCTGGACACCCCTGGAAGCTCGGTGAGCGCCTTCTCCACGTGAGAAACACATGAGGCGCACGTCATTCCGGAGATTGGTAAACTAAATTCAGTCTGCGTATCACTCATGATCGACCTCGTGAAAGTCTCGTTGATAAAAATGGGGATGTTTGTTTAACAACGCGTAGAGAGCCAGCAATTGCTCCAGTTCAGCGCAGCGGGTTTCCGGGCACGGGTTTGATTGGATCACCGCTGCGCTGGCTTGCAGCTGTCGTTTGAGCACAGCCAGACCGGTAGCGCGCAGTGCAGCCTGCACCGCGATGAGCTGGCAAATGACATCCTCACAGGGTTGGCCGGTTTCGATCATTCCGATAATGGCGCGCAGATGTCCTTCGGCGGAACGCAGGCGCACCATCAGTTTCTGCTCCTCAGGTTGCATTCGCCCAGGCCTCCCTGGTCAGGTCGGCGAAATTGTCGGGAACCAGTAACTGCCGGACAGACACAACGACTCGTTGATCGCTGTCCTGCTGGGGAGAATCTACCAGCACAAAACTGACCTGCCCATCATGACCATGTACTACTAAGGTGATTGGCGGTTTCCCTTGTGCATATACCAAAAGCACAACCATCTGGCAATCACATTTTTCGGTGCCATGATGAGGGCAGGAGCAATTTGCATGAACTGAGCGGGCCACCTGCAAATCAAATGAGCGCAAAACCTGCAAACCCTTCTCTTCGAGAAATCGGGTCGCATGGGTGAGGGCCGTATCCCAGTCCATTTGGAGAGTAATCAACGCTGTCTCTTGAAACATAACACCAACTCAAATCGCTTATAGTATAGATAGTATAGACGGGGGTGAGCAACAGGGCTAGCGCCATTTACCCTGTTTTGGTATACGCAAATATGCCTACTGCTGATCAGGCAAAATAGCGCTTGTCGGCCCTGCTCCCATGACATCTATCTATCTCCAAGATGACAAAAGTTACAGGCAATTTAGCGCATGCAAAATACCGCCATATGGCGCATGACAAAGATAGGGCGTTCGGCTAATATGTAAGTCGAAACCGGAATTTTAAGGATAAGGAGTACCTCAGTGTCAAAAAAGAAGCGCATCCTCTGGCCCCTTGGCGCCGGGCTGGCAGGATCGATTTTCCTGACGGCTGTATATTTTGGCATCGTGTCCTGGGCGGAAAGCCCCCAGCACGCTATTGAGCTGTTTTGGGAAGACCGCCTGATCGTCATCCCCATTATTCTCGGCTTCGGCGTACAGATGGCGTTGTACACCATCCTCAAAAAGCGCCTGTTCACACCGGTGGCCAGCGTAGGTCCATCCGGCGCCTTGACCGGCGCCGGCGGCGCCACCTCCACGGCAGCGATGGTGGCCTGCTGCGCCCATCATGTCACCGATGTGCTTCCCATCCTCGGGCTGACCGCGGCAGCTACGTTCCTGGCGGAATACCGGACCTTGTTTATGCTGGTCGGGTTAGGAACGACGATCTTAGGCATTGTGGTCATGCTCTTCATCTTGTTTAGAGAACGCCGCAAGGCGCTGCAGCATCTGAGCTATGCGCCCCCGCAGGTCTCGGCCCAATAATTAACCGGATCGTCAAAGGCTGTAGTCTAAATCTATATTGTTCAGGAACCTATGAAAATAACCCCTATCCATCTCTTTTTGTTTTTTACTTCGTTATTCAGTTTGACGCTGGCAGCCTGTTCGGGCAAGCCTGCGCAGCTCGCGGCGGCGTCCGAGCCTCAAACCGGCGCGCCGGTTGTCGTTAGTAGCGGTGATGACCTGGAAAAGCAGGGAGATGCTGAGCAGGCATATTGGACTGAAGGCCAACCGCGGGTGGACGAGCAGGGCGCGGTAACCGTGGAAATCACCCCGCTCAACCTGAACGATGCCTGGGAAACGATCGATTTCCAGGTCGTCATGAACACCCATTCGGTGGATTTGAGCATGGACCTGGCTGCTCTGGCGACCCTGACCACGGACACAGGGCATTCAATTCAGGCAACATCATGGGATGCGCCGCTGGGTGGCCACCACGTCAGTGGAAAACTCTCCTTCCCGTCAAGCATAGAGGCTGGGTCTGTGCTGGAAGGCGCCAAGAAGATAACCCTCACGCTGGCGAACGTTGACGCGGCTGAACGGATCTTCATCTGGGAGCGCGGCGGATAAGCATGTTGAAAGTGAGGCCTGGCCTATCTGGGGTTATACAACGTACTGTTTGTGCTGCCATTGGTGGTCATTCTGGTTGTGGCCGGCAACCGGGCGACGGCTAACGCCTGGGTGAGTTGGGAGCGTTCGCATGCATTAAATATTCGTCTCTGGTATGGCCTGGCGATGGTGGCCTTAGGCGCAATGATGCTCTTGTGGGTGATCGGATGAAACGATTTACCGCTCTTAGCTTGATCCTTTTGGGTGTCGTTCTGGCTTCTTCGGGCGTCGGTTACGCCCTCATTAGCCAGGCAGTGGACAATCCTGGAACGGCGCCTTTGCCGGGGCAGATCGCGGGGCTGGCCTTGGCTGGGAGGAGCACAGGTTGGCGGGCGGTGGACGAGCTCACCCGCCTGCACGGCAAAGGCTTCCCGCTGTCATCCGGGGCGGCAGGGATGTACGGAGACCAGCACCAGGTGAAGTTGTGGGTGGCAGGCGCGCCCATTCGACCTCTGGCCAGCCGCATGTTAATAGCGATGAAGGACAAGATCGCGGAAGGTAATTCGCCCTTTACACCCACTGGAGAGCGCCCGGACGGGGGTCGAGTGATTTACGAACTGGGAGGTATGGGACAGAAGCATTTTTACTTTCAATCCGGAGACCTGCTGATCTGGCTGGCTGCTGATCAGGAAATTGCCGAACAGGCTGTATCCCAAGTTTTGGAGTTTTACCCATGAACAGAAAACACCTTTTCATCTTGCTGCTGTGCTGCTTGATTCCCATAGGTGCCCTGGGAGCGATATTCCTTTTGAACATACCGGTCAATTCTGTATTGTTATTCGTCCTGGTCCTGCTTTGTCCCTTGTCTCATCTGCTGATGATGAAATTCATGCCTCATGATGAAGGACATGTAAACAGCCACGGATCAGTTCACGTAAACCCCATTTCCGAGATCCTGGAGGAATGACTGGTGAGTGTGAGTGACACAACATCGAAGAAAGAGTTCCGAGAAAGAGCCCGCAAACAGCGCCAGCGCCAGAAGCTGCTGCCCCTGGTGATCGTGACCGCCGGCGTTCTTCTGATTGGCGCCAGCCTGTACTGGATGGTCGGCAGAGCCCCAGCCAAAGCCGTTGCAGACTACCAGCCCGAAGATGTGGTCTACGGCACGAAACTGCACGCTACCCACGAGATGGAACCGACCGATATGAATTCCATACCGTTCCTGGCCACGGATGGTCCTCAGCCGAAGATCGCCATCTCGGAGAGCTTTTTCAACTTTGGCAGCCTCGGTCGAAAAGATGTCGCCACTCACGACTTCGTGATTGCTAACGAGGGTGCCGCACCGCTGACCATCAGCCGGGCTTATACCACCTGCGGCTGCACCAGCGCCGACTTCACCGCCACGGTCATACCGCCGGGCAAGGTGGCCATTATGACCCTGACGTTTGATGCCGGCTTCCACGACGTGAGTGGCCAGACCGTGCGCCGCGGCGTAATCATTGAGAACAACGATCCAAACAGCCCGACGGCCGAAATCTGGACGCAGGCCACGGTGAGAGCGGAACCATAGCACGTATTGCGTAGTGCGTGCTGCGTACAGCTCATTCGATCCACGGAATACGTAATACGAAATACGTAATTCGTTTGCTGATTTTGCTCCCTTTGGAACCTTTCTTACCTTCTGAGGAAACTATGATCGATCTGGAACAAGACCTTTCAACGGAGTCGACCGAGCAAGCCAAGCCTGCCTCTTCCAAACCCTGGCAGCGCTGGAGCCCGGCGGGCAGGGTGGTGGCCTATGCTGTCGTGCTGGCTTTGCTGGGCCTGCTGGCCTGGGGATTGATGAAGGTCAGGGCGGGCCCTCTTCAGAGCGGCCTGGCGCCGGACTTCACCCTGACCGGTTTTGACGGCAGGTCAGTCACGCTGAGCGAACTGCGCGGGCAGGTCGTGGTAATCAACTTTTGGGCTTCCTGGTGCCCGCCCTGCCGTGAAGAAGCCGCCTATCTCGAGCAAACCTGGCGTAAATACCAGGACAAAGGCGTGGTCTTCATCGGCGTGGACTACGTGGATACCGAGAAGGAAGCCCTGGCCTATATCGACGAGTTCGACATCACCTACCTCAACGGCCCGGACGTCGCCACCCGCATCTCCCAGGCTTACAACATCCAGGGCGTGCCGGAAACGTTCTTCGTCGCCAAGAACGGCGAGCTGCGCGGTGCCCATATTGGACCCCTCTACCCACCGCAGCTGGATGAGAAGATCGAAGAGCTGCTGGCGGAACCATACCAGGGGATAGGGGAATAGGGGATAGGGGTTGATATCCGCGCCTTATGCCCTATCCCCTTATCCTTTTTGGGAGTATCCATGATCGCTGACATCGGTTTAATCTCACTTTCGATTGCCTTCCTTTTCTCGGTCTACGCCACCCTGGCCTCGTTCTACGGCGGCTGGCGGGATCGAGCGGAATGGACGGAAAGCGCGCGAAACGCCTCGATATTGGTATTTCCGCTGCTGTCAATATCGGTTCTGGCGGTGATATACAGTTTATACGTGATGGATTTCTCCCTGGCGTATGTGGCGGATGTTTCCAGCCGGGCGATGTCACCATTTCTGCGCCTGACGGCCTTGTGGGGCGGCCAGCAGGGCTCCGTCTTATTCTGGGCATGGATCATGGCCGGATTCATGATGATCGTGCTGTTGCGCAAGTGGGACCGCGACCGTGACCTGATGCCTTATGTGATTGGCGTAGCCATGCTGACGACTGCTTTCTTCATTGGGGTGACGGTCTTCATTACCAATCCATTCGGGCGCCTGTGGCATTTCCCCGGGGCCAACGAACTCACCACCGCAGTTTTCCAACCAGCAGGCGCCATGCCGTACGTCCCTCAGGACGGGCAGGGACTCAACCCGCTGCTGCGCCACTTCGGCATGATTGGTCATCCGCCGACAACTTACCTGGGCTTCACAGGTTTTGTCATCCCCTACGCCTTCGCCATGGCTGCTCTGATCACGGGTAAATCCCGGGAAGATGGCTGGATCCGCACAACCCGGCGCTGGACGCTGGTAGCCTGGATATTTCTGACCATTGGGCTGATCTTGGGCGGGCGCTGGGCTTATGACGTGCTGGGGTGGGGTGGCTTCTGGGGCTGGGACCCGGTGGAAAACGCTATGTTTTTGCCATGGCT
>DATCIL010000675.1:0-7923 GCA_036507795.1 Anaerolineales bacterium
CATGGTTAGCTGGCGGGGAGGGCCAGACCAAACCGAACAACACTCCAGTGTGAGATGACTATTATATAAAAGCGTCAGTGACTTCGCGGGCGCAGCGCACGAAGTCCAGGACGGTAGGCACATTGCGCATAAGAATGGCCATGTTTCCTCTAACGTTTAGCTTGCGGGTCATCAGCGCCTGCATGGGATGCAATTCCCCTTTAAGAATTCGCACGTAGTTCCTATAAGGAGCGCGCAGCTCGAATACGGGCTTTTTCTGGTTAAATGCCTCGACAACAAGGGCTTCCCGGCACTTTCCGTGCCACAGATCGAAGTAAAAGACGACCTGATCAGACAGGGACTCATCCGGCTCAATCACGAAATAAAAATCTCCCTCCCAATTATGCGCAATACGGGCGTATTGGGCATCCTTGTTGAGCTTTTCCATTAACATATACGGCCATTCAGAGGTGGGGAATTTTGCCATTTCATGCTCCGGGATAGGGGTGTCTCCCCGAGAGTCTACTATAACTCTTTGCCTGCTTCAAGCGCTGGCGTTAGGAGAAGAATCCCCCCCAGCCCCCCTTGATAAGGGGGAGAAGAATGCCACCCAGCCCCCTTGATAAGGGGGAGAAGAATTCACAGGCCCTTGCACAATTCGATAAGATCGTCTATCCTTAAAATTAGAACCGCCTTGCGGCGGTTCTAATGCGCTGGGTGGGAGTTGAACCCACACGCCTTGCGGCACATGGCCCTCAACCATGCCTGTCTGCCAATTCCAGCACCAGCGCAAGAGCATTGGTATTATAATCGCCTATTGGCTCCTGTCAAGACAGGCAGAATCTAAGGAGAATACTATGCGCATCGTCCTGGATGCCATGGGCAGCGATACGTGCCCGGATCCGGAGATCCAGGCTGCTGTCGAGGCCGCTCGCCTTTTTGGCGAAGAGATCATCCTCGTCGGCCCCGAAGACCAACTCAAACCGCGCCTCGCCGAAATTGCGGCCGCGGAAATGCCGATTCGGCTGGTGCACGCTCCCGAGGTCATCACCATGGAAGATAAGGGTTTGAAGCTGGCGCTCAAGGCCAAGCGCCGCGGCGCGAATAACTCGATGGCAGTCGGCATAGATCTGGTTAAAAATGGCCAGGCGGATGCCTTCGTCACGGCCGGCAATACCGGCGGCATCCTGGCCACGGCTTATTATCGCCTGGGAACCATCCCCGGCGTCGAAAGACCCGCGCTGACCGGCCTCTTCCCGGTCAAAAACGGATATTGTGTAGTACTGGATATCGGCGCTAACCCGGACTGCAAACCTGAGCACCTCTACCAGTTTGCGATCATGGGCTCAATTTACGCTGAAAAAGTACGTGGGATCCCCAAACCACGGGTAGGTTTGCTCTCCAACGGCGAAGAGGCCGGGAAAGGCAACCAGCTGGTCCGCGATACAACCCCTCTCCTGCAGGCCAGCGATCTAAACTTTATCGGCAACGTAGAAGGCAAAGAGCTGTTCGGAGGCCAGACCGATGTGGCTGTCACGGATGGATTCACCGGTAACGTCCTGCTCAAATCCAGCGAAGCGGTCGCCAAACTGATTACCGAGCTGCTGCGCCAGGAACTGGTGAGCAGCACGCGTACAAAAGTGGGCGCCTTGCTCGCCAGACCGGCGTTCGATAAACTCAGGAAAATGATGGATCCGGCCGAAGTCGGCGCCGCTCCACTCCTGGGCATCGACGGGCTGGTCTTTGTCGGTCACGGTCGCTCGGATGCGCGCGCCCTGCTCAACGGGATCCGGGGCGCTCGCCAGGCCGTAGAAGCGCACCTGTTGGCGGCCATCCGGACTGCCATACAGAAGCGCCTGGCCGATGTTCCAGCGACGGAGCCCGCATGACTCGACCGCGGGTTGTTGTTACCGGGATAGGGGTCATCTCTTGCCTGGGAAATTCAGCGGAAAGAATGTGGGATGGATTGATTCACGGTCGCTCAGGCATCCGCCGGATCACCCAATTTGATGCGAGTGAGATGCCCTGCCAGATCGCTGGCGAAATACCTGAATTCGACCCCGATAATTATATGGACAGGAAGGAGGCCCGGCGCATCCCGCGCTCGGCGCAGATTGCCCTGGCTGCCGCCGTGCAGGCCATGGTTAATGCTGATCTGCCGGAGACCATGCCTGATCCGGAACGATCCGGCATACTTTTTGGTACGGCGGTAGGGGGGGTAGATGCCATCGATGATAACCTGCAAATCTTGCGCAGCAAGGGATACCAGCGGCTCAACCCCTTCGCCATACCTTCCGCCATTCCAAACCTGGCGGCCTTTGTGATGGCGCGCCAGTTCCAATGCCTGGGACCGAACGCGACCATTACCACGGCCTGCGCCACCAGCACCCAGGCGATTGGTGAAGCTGCGGAAATCATCCGGCGCGGCGCGGCGGACGTGATCATCAGCGGAGGCACCGAATCGGCCATTCGCGATTTCGCCATTGGCGGCTTTTCGGCGATGCGCGCCCTGCCCACCAGTTACAACGACCGGCCTGCCCGCGCTTCCCGCCCTTTTGACGCCCACCGGGAAGGTTTTGTCTTCTCGGAGGGAGCGGCCGTGCTGATCCTGGAGGAGCTCTCACATGCCCTCAAACGCGGAGCACCCATCTATGCCGAAGTCGCCGGTCATGCCTCCTCAGCGGACGGCTACCATGTTGCGGCGCCGGACCCGGAAGCAGCTGGGCCCGCCCGCGCCATGCGCTGGGCGCTGCAGTACTCGGGGATATCGCCTTCCGAAGTGGATTACATAAACGCGCACGGCACCAGCACAGAACTCAACGATCTCACCGAGACCCGAGCGATCAAGAAGGTCTTCTCGGATTATGCGTACCGGGTCCCGATCAGCTCGACGAAATCGATGATCGGGCACGCCATGGGCGCCTCTGGAGCATTGGAAGCCCTGGCGTGCACGTTTACCATTCAAAATGGCTTGATTCACCCGACAATCAATTATGAGACGGCGGATCCAGAGTGCGACCTGGACTACGTACCCAACCAGGCGCGGCAAAAGCGCGTCGATATTGCTCTTTCGAACTCTTTCGGCCTGGGTGGTCAGAATGCCTGCCTGGTATTAAAAAAATATAGATCTTCTCGATAATTGAGAGCAGGGGTGTTTGTCCGAGCGGCTCCGCCGCTCGGACAAACACCCCCGCTTCTTATAGAAGCTGCTATTATTTATAGAGTGAGGGAGAAGAAGCATAATCATGGAAATCATCACGAATGAAAGGCTTGTCCGCCGGAACGCGCGGGTGGGGCAGATCACCAGCCTGGTTGGTCTGCTGGTCCTGGCTGGTGGGATGTATATCAGCTTCACCCAGCCGCAGCTGTTTGGGCTTTCCCTGGCCGCCCTGCTGGTAGGATTCGCCCTATCCCAAATCGGCATTTACTTCGGCAACCGCTGGAGCCGGCGTCCCCGCCCGGATGAAACTCTCAGCCAGGCGCTGAAGGGCCTGGATGATCGCTACCACCTGTATCACTATGAAACCCCGGCTTCTCACCTGCTGGTTGGTCCTGCCGGTGTGTGGGTGTTCCTGCCGCGCCACCAGAAAGGCACCATTACCTATGATGAGGAAAAGGGCCGCTGGCGGCAAAGGGGAGGCAACCTATATCTGAAGATTTTCGCCCAGGAAGGGCTAGGGCGCCCTGATTTGGAAATCGGCGGTGAGATGAGCGCCGCACACAACTATCTGAGCAGGCTGCTGCCGGATGACGAGGTCCCCGAAGTTCAGGCAGCTCTGGTCTTTACGAACGAAAGCACGAATGTGGAGGCGGATAGCGCTCCCTCGCCCACCCTGCCCGTCAAGAAACTGAAGGACTTCATCCGGAAGGAAGCCAAAAACAAACCGATCTCGATGGCTGTTGTCAAGGAGGTCCAAAAGGAGATAGAGGAAATAGTCAGGTAGATATTTTTAACACGAAGGGCACAAAGGAAAAGACACAAAGGAACACAAAGCTCAGAAAAATATCTTTGTGTTCCTTTGTGTTTAAACTGTTTATCGAGAATCAATCATTCATGATTGACCTGTTGCTACCCCTTCAAAAAGTCCTCAACGGCGGCGCGGCTGATGCGGTAGGCGTTGCCGATTTTGCGGGCTTTCAAATCTCCGGCCTCAATCGCAGCCACCACATCTTCTTCGGAAACGCGCAGGACGGTGGCAGCCTCGGCAGGGGTCATCACGTCCGGCATACCGCCACCGGGAGCGCCGCCCGGAGGCGCCCCGGCACCAGACGCAGCACCACCTTCGCCGGTCATACCCCTGAGCGACTCGCTGAGCACATTGCCGACGCCCAATCCAGCTCCGATGCCGGCGGTCAAACCAGCGCCGCCACTCGGATTTTGGGCGGCATCGCGCAGTGCATCCGCCGCCTGCAGCTGGGTATACGTGCGCATATCGAGCATGCCCATCGCCCGCAGCTCCTCTGCAGATTTGCTGGAGGGCTTCAGGTTCTCCATGTAGAAGCTCTTCAACGTTACCCCCAGTGCTTTAAAATCATCCAGGGTCCTGGCTCGCACGCCGGCGCCAAGTTCATCCGTCAGGCTGATCAATTCGGGAACGCTGTTGGTGGCGGCCGTCTCTCCCAACAAATCCTGTAAACGAGAGAGCAGCATGGCCTTCAAGCGGCTCTCGATCTCGCTGGTGCGGAAGATTCCCTGAGCGCCCACCACCTGGTTGACAAATTGCTGGGGATCCTCAACCTGAAAGCTGTAGGTCCCGAACCCCTGCAGCAGGGCCACCCCTAATCCCATATTGGGATTACGCACGATGATCGGCTGGGGCGTGCCCCACTTCTGGTCGACAAACTCCCGGCGGGAGACAAAATATACCTCCGCCGGGAATGGGGTCTGCTCGTTAAATAAGTTGTCCAGCTTTTCGATCAACAACGGGATATTGGCGGTGACGATCGTGTGCCGGCCCGGACCAAAGGTATCCAGGGCGACCCCATCGCGGTAGAACACGGCGGTTTGAAATTCACGGACGATCACCTGCGAGCCGAGCCGAAAACTTCCTGGACCGGACTCGGGGAAGCGGTGCACGATCTCATCGACCATCTCGTTGGGGTGCTGAACTACATCAAAAATTCTGGCCATTGTCGTTTCTCCTGGGTTCTTAGCTTAACTTTCTAAAATGACTTCCTCGCGCCGCTCAAAAGTCTCGATGCAAAGATCTGCGGTGGTCTCCAGGTGACGGATCGCAGCAGGCAACCCATCGGTTCCCACCGAGGCTTCCACGTTGTCAATGGCGCGCTCGACTTCGTCGGCCAGTTCCAGCATGGCGGCGTCGTATTCGTACAAGCGGGCGATTTCTTGCTCGTTGACGTTGACGGCATCAAACAGCCCCGAATAACCGCGGCTGGCTGTGCGCACCTTATCGGCAAACGTGCGGATCTTCAAAGCGCCTCTTTCCAGGTCATCGACGTAGCCGATCTGGCCCTGGCTGATAAAATCGCGTTGGATGCGGGAGACGTGCCCTTCCAGCTCTCGGAAGCGCTGAAAAATGACATCTCGAATGAGCTTGTCCGAGTCGCGGCGGGTCTGCCGTTCCAGATATCCCTTGAATCCGGGGAGATTTTGGACGATCCGCTTGAACGGATCCATATCCCGGGTGACTTTTGCAAAAATGCGATCTCTTAATTCGTTCATTGCATTCTCCTTGGTGAAAAATGACACCTGCAGGTTTCTAGTGGATTATAGCCCCAGTTTTCCCCCGCTGCAACTGTTTTCGTCCGGCTGCCAGGAGGCATCTTCCCGGAAGCTGGGGCGGGTCTTCACCGTGATCAGCAATGGTTCGGAGCCAGATATGCTGCCTGTTTTCGAAGGTTATATGCCTGGACAGACCCGCCCCTACAGGAAGATGCCGCAATCCATTATAATAGTTAAGTTCAATGCAATCCGGTCAGGCAGAAAGCAATCCTACCGCTTGCTCTTAAGCACAGCGCGTAAACCGTGTCACGTTCTCCAGGAATAATCCCATTAATTTAAGGAGTTTGCCTGATGAAGACTACCGATACGATGAATGAACTTTTGGAGTTATTGGAAGGCAGCCTCAAAGTTGAGCATGGCAAGGCTGAGGTCCTCGACGCAGCCGGTCTGCGCACCACCATTCACAGATTGGCGCAGGTATCTGCATTGGAGGCGGGCGTTCGCCAGGCCACGGCGCGCTACCTGACGCGCCTTGCCGGCCTGGCTGCGGGTGCCATCCCTTCCTCTATCCACGATCTATATATGGCGAGGGGTAGAGGTGAAGTGCCTCCCAATTTCACCGTGCCCGCCATGAACATGCGCGCCCTTTCCTTTGACGCCGCCAGGGCTGTGTTCCGCGTCGCTAACAGCACGGACGCCGGCGCATTCATATTTGAGATCGCCCGCTCCGAAATGGGCTACACCGACCAGCGCCCCAGCGAGTATGCCACCAGTGTGCTGGCAGCGGCGATCGCAGAAGGGTTTAGCGGTCCGGTGTTCATCCAGGGCGACCATTTCCAGGTCTCGCCAAAACGCTACGCCAGCAATCCCGAGGCGGAGCTGCAAACGGTGCTCGAGCTGATCCAAGAAGCCCTCAAGGCCGGATTTTTCAATATCGACGTGGACACTTCCACGCTGGTAGATTTGAGCAAGCCGACCATTGAGGAACAGCAAGCCTTGAATACGGAACTCTCGGCGATGTACACCGCTCGCATCCGGGAATTGGAACCGGAGAGCGTCACCGTCTCAGTTGGTGGAGAAATCGGAGAGGTCGGCGGGCAGAACTCAACCGAGCCGGAGCTGCGCGCTTATATGGAAGGATTTAATGCAAAACTGGCAGAAAGAGCGCCGGACGCACCCGGGCTCAGCAAAATCAGCATCCAGACCGGCACATCCCATGGCGGCGTCGTCCTTCCGGATGGGTCGATTCAGGAAGTCTCGGTGGATTTCGATACGCTCCTGCACCTCAGCCGGGTAGCCCGCGAAGATTACGGATTGGCCGGAGCCGTGCAGCACGGCGCTTCCACGCTTCCCGCGGATGCCTTCGGCAAGTTCGTCGAATGCGAGGCCTGCGAAGTCCATCTGGCTACCAATTTCCAGACCATCCTATTCGACCACCTGCCGGAAGATTTGCGCGAAGAGATGTACGCCTACCTGGAGCAGAATCACACCGGCGATCGCAAACCAGACATGACGGATGAACAGTTCTATTACACCAGCCGCAAGCGCGCCATCGGCCCTTTTAAGGCGGTGCTCTGGGATCTGGAGGAGGATCATAAAGCCGGGATCGCCCGGGCCTGGGAAAACCAGTTCCGAAAATTGTTTGACCTGCTGCAGGTGGAAGGTACCCGCCGGTACGTCGAGCAGACCATCCAGCCGGTGGCCGCCCAGCCGGAATTGAAAGACTATCTTGGGGAAGAGACCGTTGAAGAAGAGGTCTCGGACCTGGCGGATTGAGAGCAGGGGTTAAGGGATAAGGGATAGGGCTGTCTGTAACTCCCTATCCCCTATCCCTTGTTCTTTTTTATGCCTGCTTCTGATCAAGGTGTTTCCAAGGACCGCTACACGCTGATCCCCCGTACGCTGATTTTCTTAACCTGGGGCGACAGGGTGCTCCTGCTGAAGGGCGCCCCCCATAAGAGGCTGTGGGCCGGGCTGTACAACGGGATTGGCGGGCATATCGATCGCGGAGAGGATGTGCTGACGGCGGCGCGCCGCGAGCTGCTCGAGGAGACCGGCTTGAGCGTCCCCGACCTGTGGCTGTGCGGCGCGATTACCGTAGATACCGGAGAGGACACCGGCATTGGTATTTTCGTGCTGCGCGGGGAGTTTCGCCCGGCAGAGGAGGGCGGCCTTCCTTTCACTTCTCCCGAGGGCGAGTTAGCCTGGGTCCCCTACGAGGAAATCGTCGACCTGCCCTTGGTGGAAGATCTCCCCATCCT
>DATCIL010000676.1:0-7469 GCA_036507795.1 Anaerolineales bacterium
GGGAAACGCTAGTTGGGTGGCGAAACCCATAAATTCCTCCGTATTGAATTTAGAGTCATGGTAGAATCAGCAGCGTTAAAATAGCACACATGTTCTAGAATGTCAAGCTCAAAATGTTTCGAATTCAAGAGGAAAAATTGCCTCTTGACAAATGGAACAAATGTTCTATAATTGTGAATGTCCATTGCAATGCCTTACGCTGTTAGATCAGCGACTCACATTGCCAGGTGCCTGAACGGAAGACCAGTCGAATCATCAGCAAGTTCTTGGATATGGGTCCAGACTGCGACCGGTTTGAGAGTCGCGCCCAGGTCCAGAAGAGAATCGGATATTGTCTACCTTTCAGGAGGCCAGATATGAGTACAAATAGTGTTCGCGGCCAGAACATGGGTGTTCTGATGCATCGCTTCAACCTGCGGCGTGGCCTGGCATTCGGCGTCATCATCGTATCCGCGCTACTCGCCTTCGAGATTTTTAACTACAGCACAACAGATTTTGCCCTGGCAGACTTGCTTGGAGACCTGGAATTCATCGGTTTCCGCTGGTCTACCATCCTCGCCCTTGCTTTTTGTGGCATTGATTTTGCCGGCATTGCCCGGCTGTTCACGCCAGAAGAAGGTGCGGAGGAGCCTACCGAGATCTGGTATCTATTTGGGGCCTGGCTGCTGGCAGCCACCATGAACGCTATGCTCACATGGTGGGGCATCTCCATCGCCATTTTGAACCACGAATCCTTGGGGAATAGCGTCGTCGCCCGCGAGACTCTTCTGCGCGTGGTGCCCATCTTCGTGGCGGTCCTGGTTTGGTTGATCCGCGTGCTGATCATCGGCACCTTCTCGGTGGCCGGCGACCGCCTGTTCAGCCAGGCGGATGCCTATGTGAACCACAGCAGCTATGCCGGCGCCCGCCCGGTAAGAACTTTGGGCAATCGCGGCAACGGCACCCACGTGCCTTCCAACGCCTCTTCTTTTCGCCCGGCGCCCAAGCCGGTCGCTCAGCCGGAATCGGCCTACACCAGGGCTGAGCCCACTTACCATCCCGTCTCAATGGGCGCCCGGCCTAACGGCAGCCGGGACGGTTCTGGTCTGCAAAAACGGCGCTAATCCAGCTGCAGCCATCTGAGGTTATGCCAATGTCGGATTATTACCATTTCGAGGAATACGAGGAAGAGTATGGGGAAGAATGGGAGTACCCGTACCAGCAGGCGGCCCCCGCGGGGTCTGGCGGAGGCTGCCTGCCGCACATGGCCATCCCGCCTCTGGCGGTCGTCGCTATCTCGGTGATCCTGTTCTTTTCCTTGAGCAATATCAGGGTTGCAGCAACTGCGCCCCTGCAGGAACCGGCGGCGGAGCCGGACCATTCTGAAAGTGAGCGGGCAAGCGCTCCCAGCTTGGGTGAAACACAGCTGGCTGGCTTCTTCGCCCCGGCAGTGCGTTATTGGGAGGAGCAAATCCTGGCCTGGTCCAAGGAATTTGATTTGGACCCCAATCTGGTAGCCACCGTCATGCAGATTGAATCTTGCGGCGATCCGCAGGCGCGTTCGTCTGCCGGTGCAGCCGGCCTTTTCCAGGTGATGCCTTTTCATTTTTCTGCTGGTGAAAATGCTTATGACCCCCCGACCAATGCCCGGCGCGGTCTCTCCTATTTACTGAACTCCCTAAAAACGCACGGCGACCCTCGCCTGGCGCTTGCCGGCTACAATGGCGGCATCAACGGCGCGAAACGGCCTGAATCCTACTGGCCGGCCGAGACCGTTCGGTACACGTATTGGGGTGAAGGGATTTATGCAGACGCTCGCCAGGGTAAGAGCCACAGCGCCCGACTCGAAGAATGGCTTGGCGCTGGCGGAGCCAGCCTGTGTGCCCAGGCTAGCCAGCGCCTGGGCGTAAATCAGTGAAGCAGTGCTTTACGGTGGGCACTCTTCTGCTGCCAGCGGCAGCCAGACACAAAACGTTGTCCCCTGTCCAATGTTTGAATCAACCTCAATGCGACCCCCATGGTTGCGCACGATCCAATAGGCGATCGAAAGCCCCAGTCCGAATCCTTTCCCATCCCTCGAGCGCGTTCGGGATTTTTCTCCACGATAGAAGCGTTCAAACACATACGGTAAATCTTCTTCCGGGATACCCGTTCCAGTGTCGCTTACCGTTATTTTTGCCTGCATATCCTCTTTTCCCACACCGACCACCACCTCGCCGCCGGGCGGCGTGTACTTAATGGCGTTGCCAATCAGGTTGACCAGCACCTGCTTCAGCCTGTCACGGTCGCCACAAACCAGCACCTGGTCGATATCCGCGATCCGCATTTTGAGTTTGTCGCGTGCCAGGACCCGCATCTGCTGCATGGCTTCCAGAATCAAGGTATCCAATTCAACTGTATGGGTATCTAACGGCAACTTCCCGGATTCGGCCTGAGCCAACAGGAGCAGATCTCCAACCAGGCGTGTCAGCCTGTCGACCTCGTTCTCGATCCCAGCCAAAGATTCTTCATCCGAATAACCCATTCGCCGCATCAGATCGACATTGCCTTTGATCACCGTAAGCGGCGTACGCAGTTCGTGACCGACGTCGGCAATGAAGCGGCGCTGAGTATTGAACAGGTTCTCTAAACGTCCCAATGTCTGGTTAAATGCGTGGATCAGCTGGCCCACTTCGTCATCGGGCGGTCCTTGATATAGAATTCGCCGCGACAGGTCGTCGGCACGGGTGATTTGCAGCGCCGTCTGAGTAACGGCCTGCAAGGGCGCCAGTGCCCTACGCGTGCTCAACCAGCCTGCAATGCCAGCGAGGGCCATGGCGATCGCAGATCCAAAAAGAAGTACCGTCACCAATGTGGTTTGGGTGGCGTCCACGACTTCTAGACTGGTGGCTAGCTGTAATGTTCCGATCGGACGTCCCCCGAGTTCCAGCGGTATGGTTAAAACGCGGAGATGAATATCGCTGAAAAAAGCGTCCCTGAAAACCGGCACCGGGGATTGCAGCCCCGGGGGATCCAGAGGACGCCTGAATTGTGGGCTGATATTTGAGGCGATCAAGCGATTATCCCTGCTCCAGGCCTGCACAATTACGTCTCCCGTCAGATCCAGAGAAGGCAGGGTGATATCTTCCAGGTCCTGCAGCGCCTCGTCTTGGGCGATTTCATTAATATCTCTCAAGATTGTGTTGAAGGTTTGAATGAGGCGGTCGTCGATAGCGTTCAGGAGGTTCACGCTAACCACTCCGTAGACCGCCAACCCAAAGGTGAGCAGAATTCCACCTAATAGTGTGACATAAAGCAGGGTTAGACGGGCACGCAGAGACATATGGAGCTAGGGTTCAAGATGGTTCGCGCAGTACATATCCCATGCCGCGCACAGTATGAATCAAGCGAGGCTCGTCTTCTACTTCCAATTTCTGCCGCAAGTAGCGGATGTAGACTTCGATAATGTTGCTTTCACCGCCAAAGTCATATCCCCACACGCGATCAAAAATCATATCGCGGGTCAGTACCTGGCGAGGGTGTCGCATGAACAGCTCCAGGAGTTCATACTCCTTTGCCGTCAACGAGATCGTCCGGTCGCCGCGATAGGCCTGGCGAGTGCCGGTGTCCAGCGCCAGGTCGGCAAAGCGCAGTACCTGGGGCCGGCTTGGCTGCGCGCGGCGCAGCAAGGCGCGGATTCTTGCCAACAACTCATCCAGGTTAAAGGGCTTCACCATGTAGTCGTCAGCGCCCATGTCCAACCCCAGGACCCGGTCATTGACCGAGTCCTTGGCGGTCAGAATCAGTATGGGCACCGGTCCCCCCGCGCGTAGCCGGCGGCATACTTCCAAACCGTCAATTCCCGGCAGCATCAGATCCAGAACCACAAGATCGGGCGGATTGTCCCTGGCTAACGCCAATCCCGACTGTCCCTCTGTAGCCGTATCAACCTGGTAGCCCTCATAAGCAAGTCCCCGGCGTAGAAACTTGAGAATAGCTTCATCATCTTCGATGATTAAGATACGAGCACTCATATTTCCTCCTATTTTTGCGAAGACCGGAATAATTGCAAGCGCTTCTGCCGTTCAGATTATCACAAATACAATATACCACAGGCAATGAAAAGTAAAAAGGAAGACTAAAAGCAAGGAGGTTTGCAGGCGCGCAGCGCCTGCAAACCTCCTTAGCTTGACGTCCCTATAAAAGGGATGAGAATTAAGCTAACTCAACGACGGCGCCGGCGGCTTCGAGCTTGGATTTGGCATCATTCGCGGCTTCTTTTCCAACGCCCTCCATAACCTTCGATCCAGGTGCTTCAGCCAGATCTTTGGCTTCCTTCAACCCGAGATTGGTCAGCTGGCGGATGGTTTTGATGACCTCGATCTTCTTCGGCCCGGTTTCCTTAATGACAACGTCAAACTCAGTCTTTTCCTCTTCCGGCTCTGCCGCCGCTGCGGCCTCTGGAGCCGCGCCTGCAGCGGCGATCGGTGCTGCTGCAGAGACGCCCCACTTTTCTTCCAACTGCTTCACGAGTTCAGCAGCTTCAAGTACGGTGAGTTGGCTCAATTCGTCAACGAGTTTATTCATGTCAGCCATTTTTTACTTTCTCCTTATTTGTTGCAACATAAATTTCTGTTTGTTCTTGATTATTTCGGAAGGCGCTCTATGACCAGGCTGGAGCGAACCTTCACCCTTGTTTACCTGTATACTTGTTTACTGTCTACCTCCATCCCTACGCATTCGCTTGCGCCTGCTCTTTTTCGCTGAAAGCCTTAATCACTGCAGCAATTTGCCTGCCGGGCTCGTTGAGTACCCGGGCAAGTTGCGTGGCAGGAGCCATGATGGTGCCGAGCAGCCGGGATCGCATGACCGGCAGAGGTGGCAGTTCAGCTAGCGCAGTAATTTCTGCCGCGCTCACCGGGCTGATGTCCAGGTATCCGCCTTTAATCTTCAAGGCATCTACCGATCTGGCAAAATCTGTCAGCGTTTTAGCCAGTTTAGGTGCGTCTGTAAAAGCAAAGCCTGCCGCAGTTGTGCCTTCAAAGTATCCTTCCAGGATGGGCCTCTCCGATTCCTCAAAGGCGATCTTACCCAGGGTATTCTTGACAATATGAAACTCGCCACCGGCTTCTCGAACCCTGGCGCGCAAATCATCCAGATCCTTCATGGAGAGACCGGAATACTCAGCCAGGATGACGGCTCTACTCTTGCTGAGCCACTCCTTATAATCGTCGACAAGTTCGCGCTTGCGCTCTTTTGTTATGGCCAAGGTGCTTTCACCTCCTCTCAAAATAAAAAGTCTTTGCCTCACGCAGATGCCGGGCAAAGACTCTCCTCTCCGCAGTTGCGGAGCAGCAATTTGCTGGGGAGCAGCCCTCACCTCGGCAGGAATTATGCCTGATGGACAATACCACCGGCGCCTGCTGTCTCTGGCGAAGCTGTTATCCGACCGAAGTCGGTTGCAGGTTAGTTTTTAGACTGGCAGGTTACCTGCCAGTTTCCTTACTCGCGGGCTTCCATTCCCATAGCCTGCATAGGATCGACCTTAATGCCAGGACCCATGGTGGTGGTAACGGTAACTTTCCGCATGTACTGGCCCTTGGAAGCTGGCGGTCTCGCTTTCTTGACCGCGTCAATCAAAGTTGCCATATTATCGTACAGGTCTTTCTCATCAAAGGAAGCTTTGCCGATTGGGACATGTAAATTTGCGGTCTTGTCGACGCGGAACTCTACGCGACCCGCTTTGGCTTCCTTAACGACTCGGGGGATATCTTCTGCCTGAACCACAGTCCCGGCCTTTGGATTTGGCATAAGGCCTCGAGGACCAAGGATGCGGCCCAGACGACCGACTTTACCCATCATATCCGGGGTGGCAATCGCCACGTCGAATTCCGTCCAACCCGCTTGAATTTTTTGAATTGTCTCATCGTCGTCGGCGACAATGTCAGCGCCGGCCTCGCGAGCCAGGGAGGCGCCTTCGCCCTGAGCAAAAACAATGACTCGGACGGTTTTGCCTAAGCCGTGAGGAAGCACAACCACGTCGCGCACCAGTTGATCGGCATGCCGGGGGTCCACGCCAAGGCGGATATGCACTTCTACCGTTTCATCGAAATTTGCGTTGGCCGTTTCTTTGGCGAGCATCAAAGCTTCTCCCGGCTCGTAAACCTTGCCGCGGTCCACTTTCGCAACCGCTTCCCGATACTTCTTTCCATGTCTAGCCATCTAATACTCCTTTGTGGTCGTAACGGGCCGTGAAAGGTCCTCCCACTTAATAACTATTCCTCGACAACTTGCAGCCCCATATTACGGGCGGTACCTTCAATCTGGCGCATGGCACCTTCAATGTCCAGGGCGTTCAGGTCTTTCATTTTTTGCTCTGCGATCTCTCGAACTTGAGCGCGGGTTACTTTACCGACCTTCTCGCGGGGGGCATTGGCAGAGCCCTTGTCAACTCCCGCGGCTTTCTTTAACAAGACAGATGCCGGCGGAGTCTTGAGTATGAAGGAGAACGAACCATCTGTATAAATGGTGATCTCCGCTGGAATGATTTCCCCTGGGCGGTTGGACGTGCGCGCATTGTATTCCTTGCAAAATGCCATCAGGTTGATGCCATGCCCGGCCAGCGCAGGGCCAATCGGAGGCGCGGGGTTGGCCTTTCCAGCCTCTATCTGTAATCGTACGATTGCTTTAAGCTTCTTTGCCATATTTACTCCTTTGTGGTTTTAACGGGTGACAGGCACCCTCCCACGTTCTTAAGCTGTGATCCATGTTCACAGCATTTTATCTGATTTATGTTTTTTCGACCTGTAAAAAGTCGAGCTCGACCGGTGTTTCCCGGCCAAAGAAGTTGACCATCACACGCACTTTGGCGCGCTCCATGTCGATTTCAGAGACGGTTCCACGAAAGTCGTTAAACGGGCCGTCAATGATGCGCACCCGCTCACCGGGTTTGAACGTAACCTTGATGCGCGGCGCCTCGGCTTCCATCCGTTTGATGATCTGGGTAACCTCTTCAGGGCGCAGAGGGGTCGGTTGGTTGCCCATGCCAACGAAACCGGTGACACCGGGCGTATTGCGCACAACGTACCACGATTCCTCGCTCAGGATCATATTAACCAGGATGTAGCCTGGGAATACGCGCCGCTCAACCGTGCGTCGCTTGCCTTCTTTTACTTCGATTTCCTCTTCCGTGGGGACAACAATATCGAAGATTTTATCTTTCATCCCCATGGTTTCAATACGCTGCTCAAGGTTGTGGCGCACTTTGTTCTCGTAGCCAGAATAACAATGCACCACATACCAGGCGCGACCACCTTCTTCCTCAGCCTCACCTTCCGGTTCGATTTCTTCCGAGGTCTCTTCAAATTCATCTTCAACACGCGAAAGGATTTGGTCCATCTCTTCCGCAAACGTCTGCGGCTGTGCGGACGCAGAATTCTCGTTGTTGGTGATATTCTCTTCTTCTTGGTCTGAAAAACTCATTGCTATCTACCTGCTTGCATACCTGCAAA
>DATCIL010000677.1:0-5630 GCA_036507795.1 Anaerolineales bacterium
TGGTTAAGTTTATTGGCCTCGGGTTGGGCAGCATGATGTTTCCACAGCTTGACCCAGGCATGTGGTTCGGAGCGCAATTCAGGCAGGAAGCAAAGCGGTGTCCCATCTGACTTTGTTGGCAACATTGTACAGGCAGTAAAATCAATCCCCACTCCGATCACATCGCTCGGATTCACTCCGCTCTCTTCCAGAATAGCGGGGACCGTGATTCTAAAAACATCAATATAGTCCTGGGGATCCTGAAGCGCCCAGTCAGGTTCCAGTTCAATTTCTGTACCCGGAAGCTTTTCGTCAATAACGCCGTTGACATAGGCATATACCGCAGTAGCGATTTCACGGCCATCCGCAACGTCGACCAGAACGGCACGACCGGACTCAGTGCCAAAGTCCACACCGATGGCATATTTTGTATCGCCCATAATCACTCCTTAACTTTAGCGGTGGAAGTAGACATCCCATCCCAAGTACTTTTGCATGGCTTCGTTAACCGCGTCGGCTGTCTGAGATAAGTTGACGGCCACATGATGCTCAAATCCGTGTTCGCAGATATAGTGGAGCAGACCTTGCAGGTTGGGCACCTGCACGACGCCATAACCACCAAACGTCTTCAATGGGTCATCGGTCAACTCCCCCTCTCCAACGTAGGCAACGATCTTACCCTGGAGATCGTCCGTCGAAACCCGGCAGAAGGTAAATGGTCCTCTGCGAACACGACCGACGACCGTGCCGAAGGTATTCTCTTTTCCTACGGTCCCAGCAATGATCTCCTGATAATCCATCACCGGGATGTCATCTGAATAGATCGTCTTATCAACAAAGATGTCCATCGGCAAGTTAGAACAGTGGAAGATCACGCCTTTGTCCGGATCGCTGCCATAGTTGTTATTCCAGTCGACAATGGCGCTTGGCTTCTGGGAGGCCAGCGCCAGAGCATACATGCCAACCACACCAGCAATATCAGTCTCGCAGGCGGACGGCATCAGGTTATTGCTCATCATGCTCATCAAGGTGCACGGAACTACTCCGAAGAATTCCTCCATGGCAGTCCAACATTGAATTGCGCTGGCGACCAGTTCGTTTTCTGCCATCCAGTCATCGACAACCACTCCAAACTTGGCCATCTTGGTCAGAGACTCAGCCGGAATCCCATTGGTTGAAACATAATTTTTGATCTGATCCAACTTGGTGGCCACCAGCGGCTCGCTGTCGCCCAAACGGCCAATCCGCCCAAACGCTTCGGAGAGGTCCAGGGTCTCAACAGAGATGCCGGAATTCTCCAGCAATTTTTCACTGTAGCGCACGGTGTTAAATGCTGCAGGACGCGCGCCCAGAGCGCCAATGCGAGCATTTTTCAACCCACTGACAACCCGGCAGACGCTGGCAAAACGGCGCAAATCTCCTCGGAAGCTTTCACTTTTCGGATCGACGGTATGTAGGCTGGTTAGAGAATAATTGATGCCATACTGCTTAAGGTTGTTACAGGCTGACATTTTCCCGCAGAAAGAATCGCGGCGATCAGCAATGCTCATCCTTTCGGCGTCATCGGGAAAAGCCTGGACAAGAACCGGTACGTCTAGATCGGCCCAACGTAAGACATTGGCAATGGCACGTTCATCGCCAAAATTAGGCAATGTTATCAGGACGCCATCGATTTCGCCCTTATGCTGGCTGAACAAATTTGCGCACTTGCGAGCTTCCGAGAGGCTTTCAACAGAACCATAAGGCGTGTCACCAGAGGATAAGGCGATAACCTGAATCCCCTCTTCTTCCAATACTTCCAGGATCGTGGATCGCCCGGCTTCACATAGATGGCTTGGAAAGAAACCTCGATTGCCGACAACCAATCCCAGCGTGATTGGATTCATCATTACCTCCTTAATGGTTATTTTTTATCGAACTTTTGCGAACAATCAACCTGGGTTTAACCCAGGAAATATCCGGAGCAAATTCTTCGCCTGCCTGGCGAGCTTTTATCAGGTCACACATGCGGTCAACCGCCAGAGCACCCAGATCTCTCAGGTTCTGGCGGATCGTCGTCAGGGAGGGGTAAAAGTAGGCAGCTTCAGGAATATCATCAAATCCAACAATTCCCAGATCATCAGGAACACGCAAGCCCAGGCGTCTTGCAGCCTGCAGCACTCCTAGTGCCATCTGGTCATTGCTCGCAAAAACCGCATCAAGATCCGGAGATCGGGCGATCAGGTTGTGGAGACCCACATCGCCACTGGCGGCTCCCCAGTTTCCTATCACTTTGAGTTCATCTGGGTGCTCGATACCGGCCTGCTTCATCGTCTCCCGCCATCCGGACTCGCGCTGCTGCGCCTCCCACCAATTCTCCGGACCGGTGATGATGCCGATGCGACGGTAACCCTGTTCAAGAAGGTGACCGGTCGCCAACCGGGCGCCCAACAAATTATCCATGGCGACCACAGTGTCATTACCGTTCTGGAATTTGTTCAGGAAAACTACCGGGACGGATATGTTCTCAAATTTGCCCATTAACCAGGCTAAGACTTCGTCAATTCCCGGAATCGCCCAGATGATGCCGTCCACCTGGCGGGATAATAAATCCCTCAAGATTTGATCTGCGCGGGAGGATTCGAACTTATCGAGCAGGCTGAGTAAAAGAGAAAAGCCCAACTCGCTCGTTTTTTGCTCGATGCCCGTCAGCACACTTGTAGAGCCGAAATATTCGAGGCCAAATCCAACCACCGCCAACGCGTTGCTGCGCCCCCGGCTCAGACTTCGGGCAATGACATTTGGGGAATATCCCAGCTCTTCGATGATTTGCTGAACGCGATCGCGCGTATCGTCCGAAACGTCCGGGCGATTATTGATCACCCGCGAAACGGTTTGCGTTGACACCCCCGCGGCTTTCGCAACATCTTTAATCGTGATTCGTTGGTTTTGGATCATGCTTTTTGCAGAATGTTATCGTTCACGTTATCGCTAACAATTTTATAGCATATTTTTTCAGGCGAGTCAAGTATCTTTAATCTTTTTGTCCAACTCTCCTATTATTCTGGAATATTCGTCCAAATAATGATATTTAAGGGACAAAATCAGGCAAAAAAGATGAAATCCCCCGCCAATCGAATCATTAACCCTCGGTAATGTCTTCACTCCATCAATCATAAATGTTTGCGCTTCCGTTATCGATAACATTAAGTGCTGCAAGAAAGGGTGTCTTTCCCGTAAAACATGTACATAGAGCGAGATCGATGGTAAAAATCAAGGATAGAATAGGCGCAATATGGACCCAACTTATGAAAAAAGAATTCCTTGCCCTTAAATTACATAAGGCCGGCGATATCCGCCTTCATCAAGAAGCTGCTGCCCAGCCAGGCCTCAATGAAGTTGCAGTCCAGGTAAAGGCGGCTTGGATTTGCGGTTCCGACCTGCACTGGTTTCTCGAAGGTGGGATCGGCGATGCGCAGTTAACAAGGCCCCTGGTCCTCGGTCATGAACTTGCTGGCGAGATCCTGACCGGCGAGCGAAAGGGAGAGCGGGTGGCAATTGATCCGGCCATACCCTGCGGTCGCTGCCGTTATTGCCAGCAGGGAAACCCCAATTTGTGCCCGTGGGTTAAGTTTGCCGGACATGGCGACCAGGATGGCGGTCTTCAGGAACAGATCATCTGGCCGGCAGAGCAGCTTTTCGCGTTGCCGGATTCGCTTTCGATGATCGAAGGCGCTCTACTGGAACCTTTAGGCGTGGCCATCCACGCTCTGGATTTAGCCAAAATCGAAATTGGGATGCGCGCTGGCGTGATCGGCTGTGGTCCGATTGGTTTAATGCTCACACAGCTGCTGCGTCTAAAGGGCGCCTCCCAAGTGATTGCCGTCGAAAAACTGCCCCACCGCCTTGAAGCAGCGGGACAATATGGAGCCACGCATAGCCTCAGCGCAGAAGAGGGTGCGGAGGCTGGAGAAATTTTGGCTATTACAGAGGGGGAGGGATTAGACGTGTGTATCGAATCAGCCGGCGATAACCAGGCCGTCGAAACAGCCGTTGAGACCGCCCGGCCCGGCGCTCGAGTGATCCTGGTTGGTATTCCCACAGTCGATCAAACCATTTTCCGGGCGTCTACGGCGCGGCGCAAAGGCCTGACGATAAAACTCTGCCGGCGAATGAAGTTTACCTATCCTCTAGCCATTCAATTCGTCGAAAGTGGTCAGATAGACGTGGCGAGCCTGGTGACCCACAAATATGCGATACAAGACTACCGCCAGGCCATCAGAACGGCAACCCAACGGCAAGGATTAAAAGTCGTTATCGAGCCGTAGACGCGAGAACGTTCCCGGCTAGGTCCCCTCTTCCCAGGAGTTCAGGTAAGTCACCTGTTCAGGGGTAAGCGTGTCGATTTTAACGCCCATGGCCTCGAGCTTGAGCAGGGCGATATCCTTGTCGATCTCTTCCGGCACGCTGTAAACTCTGTTCGTCAGGGAATCCGCGTTCCTGGCCATGTACTCCAGGCTCAAAGCCTGGTTCGCAAAGGACATGTCCATCACGCTGGCAGGGTGCCCTTCGGCTGCCGCCAGGTTGATCAAGCGGCCCTCCCCGAGCAAATGGAGGCGGCGCCCGTCCCGCAGCTCATATTGCTCTACAAAAGGCCGCACCAGGCGTTTGTCGACGGACATCGCTTGCAGGGCCGGGATGTTGATTTCCACATTGAAGTGACCTGAGTTTGCCACGATGGCGCCATCTTTCATGGCTGCGAAGTGCTGGCTGTCGATCACGTTGATGTCACCGGTCAAAGTCACGAAAATATCGCCGATTCCCGCTGCCTCCACCATTGGCATCACGCGGAAACCATCCATGACGGCCTCCAACGCCGGTAGCGGGTCCACTTCGGTTACAATCACGTTTGCTCCCATGCCGCGCGCCCGCATGGCGAGGCCGCGCCCGCACCAGCCATAGCCCGCCACCACGAAGTTCTTTCCGGCCAAAAGGATGTTCGTAGATCGCACAATGCCATCGATGGTGGACTGCCCGGTGCCGTAGCGATTGTCGAAGAAATGCTTGGTCATCGCATCATTGACGGCGATGACCGGAAACATTAAAGCGCCATCCGCGGCCATGGCTCGCAGGCGAATAACACCGGTGGTGGTCTCTTCCGTACCGCCGATGACGTGTTCCAGCAGCTCGCGCCGGTCCTTATGGAGGGTGCTGACCAGATCAGCGCCGTCATCCATAGTCATGTTCGGCTTATAGTCCAGCGCGGCGTTGATGTGCTTGTAATAGGTGACATTATCCTCGCCTTTAATCGCAAAGACGGGAATTTCAAAGTGGGTTGCCAGGGAAGCAGCCACGTCGTCCTGCGTGGACAGCGGGTTCGAGGCCGTAAGCACGACCTCAGCGCCGCCCTCCTGGAGGGTGTGCATCAGGTTGGCCGTCTCGCTCGTAACGTGCAAGCAGGCGGCGATGGTCAGCCCTTTTAACGGGCGTTCTTCAGCGAACCGCTCCCGAATCAGCCGCAAAACCGGCATCTCCCGCGCCGCCCAATCAATTCGCCGGCGTCCACCTTCAGCAAGTTTTACATCTTTTACGTCGTAATTTTCCATGAGTTGACTCCAAAAAGTGATTCTTCAGTAATTTCTCAAAAAAGTGGGGCATGGGGGTTTGCAGGC
>DATCIL010000678.1:0-3009 GCA_036507795.1 Anaerolineales bacterium
ATTGATCCAGACGGCCAGCCGAATGCCGCCGGCTGCCGTAAGCAGCATGAAGAGGGCCAACCGCCTGTCCACATTTCCCATTTTGCCGTGGGCGTGGGACCCCACCATCGCCTTGCCGAACTTATGGGTAATATTGCTGGCAACCGCCACAACGCCGTGTACACCCAGATTCATCATCCCCGGGGTCATAAAAAAGGCGCCACCACTGCCGATAAAGCCGCTCAACACCCCCCCGATGAATCCGATCATCACGATCTGTAGCGCGGAAGAAAACGTTATATCAATAAACATTTGCCCAAGCGGTCCGTGCATCGTCTCACTCCTTTCCTCTTTCCGCTTTGGAAGGGACCTATCCGAACTTCAATAGCTTCAGGATGAGTCCCGTGGCTCTCCCATAGAGATAGGCCATCAGGGGTACCACCAATGCTACTCCCAATACCGCCAGGATTCTCCAGTTCTTCCAGGCCGGTCCCGCAAGGAAATCCATGACCTGTTCCTGATGGGTGAAGACCAGTCCGAAGAGGATTGCGGTCCCCAAAAGGGAGGCCGCTATGCCGATCAGGTGGCGCTTGCCGGGAAGAAATTGCTCCTGGAGTTCATCTCCTATAATCACCGGGATGTTCACCCTTTCCCTGAGAAATGAGGCGGCATCCCTTGTCAGTCGTGTCTTTACCGAGGAGGGTTTGGATAAGAACATCTCCCCGATCACCACCAGCGAGTATCGGGGGCCCGACTTCAGGGCCGTTACCACCTTCTCCATCTGACCGGTGGCCGAACCGGAACCCCCAAACCTGCCCGCGCCGATCAGTCGTTCCGCTGTGATGGCCAATCCATTGTCAGGAACTTCCTCCGGTTCTTCCCTGTCATCCTCGATCCCGCCGGTAGGGTCCATCGCTTTCGGTATAGGAGGAGGAGGAGGCGAAACGCCGGGTGATGAACCGACGGCAAACCCCGTTTCACCCCCCTCGATTCCCCCTTCCCGGGGTGTGGACCAACGCAGGAGTTCAACGGCCGCCCCCCAGCGGCCAGCCAGATCGTTGATCTCGCCAAACAGCGAGGAAGAGGGGTCGAAACTCTCGGCGATCCAGAGGAGGTTTGTGGTCGCCATGGTGCAAACAATCTCCTGCGCACCCTCAATACCCGCCACAACTTCAGGGATCTTGGGGGCAATCTTCGACTGGCCGGGCATATAGGTGATGGTTACCCGTCCATCCTGGGCCGAGACCCTGAGATCGGCCCCAACCGTCAGCTCATGGGTCCCGATCTGGTGACGGACCTTGGCGGCCAGCCACAGATTCTTCATGGCCCTGATGGAGGCCGGTGTGGGCTGGAAATCCGAAAGCTGGGCCATCGAGCACAGTGCAGCACTGGCACTCTCGATACTGATGTTTTGCAAATTGAAAACAAGGTCGAAGTACTGGGGGTCTGTCAGGCCCACGCTGTGTACGAAGTGGGACCAATTGTCGAGGTCTTCATCGAGATTGCGGATATACTCGATCGCCTTGTCCCGGTCCAGTCCAAGGCGCATCATGGTATTGTTGATCCTTCGTTCCGGTTCAGGTACCACGCAGACCCTGATCACATGGGAAATCGCTTGAAGCAAGAGGTGGCAGTTCCTCCCGTGATAGACAAGGTCCCCTTTGCTGGCCCGTTCGCAGACCGATTCCGTAACAAAAGCCAAATAGCGGGCCTTGTCCCTGGAAAGACGTTCCCTCGGCGCAAGCCTTTTGAGAACGGCGACCTCGAGCCTGCCGACGGCGATACCCGCCTCGGTCGCCGCGTCAAGGATCTGTTCCCTGCTCATGGAATCACAACCGAGTTTCCGCGCCAGGTTCACCGCCAGCTCCCGACGTGTCTGTTCATCCGCGCTGGAGATAATCACGATCGCCATAGATGCCCCCTATACAGAGTCACCCCAAAACCGTCTGTTCGATCCTAACCCCATGCGGCCCTTCCCAGGGTGAGATTTCCTTTCCAGCAAATCGGCGAAGAAGAGACAGCCATGCCGATGCGGGCGGGATCGTGGGGTCACATGTTCCGCAGTCTACCCACAATCTGCTCCAGCTGTCTATGGATACCGCCGCGCTGCTCGACCGTTTCACGCACCGATGCCTTGTCTGCGAACATCCGGGGGAGTCGTATCGGTTCCGACGATGGCTCAAAATTAGATTGTCAAAAACATCCAGACGACGGAAGATTACGAAGACCATAAGGATAAAGTGGGGGTTGGTGTAGTACGCACCTGGGGGAATTTTATCATCATGTTGATACGAATTTTCCCTTTCCTGCACTGGTTTAAGAACTATACTGCCTCCGATCTCCGTGCGGATTTAATTTCCGGCCTGACCGTTGCGCTGGTCCTGATCCCCCAATCCATGGCCTATGCCCAATTAGCCGGCCTGCCTGTTTACTATGGCCTCTATGCGGCCTTCCTGCCCCCCATGATGGGTGCCCTCTTTGGTTCAAGCCACCAGCTTGCTACCGGTCCGGTTGCCGTGGTTTCCCTGATGACGGCTACCGCCCTGGAACCTCTGGCAACAGCAGGGAGTGAAGCTTTCATTGCCTATGCCATTTTTCTCGCTCTCTTGGTGGGGGTCTTCCAATTTGCCCTTGGCGTGCTGAGACTTGGCTTGATTGTTAACTTCCTGTCTCACCCGGTAGTAAACGGTTTTACCAATGCCGCAGCCCTTATCATTGCCTCGTCCCAGCTTTCCAAACTGTTCGGTGTTGAGGTGGACAGTGCGGAACATCACTATGAAACTGTCCTTAATGTATTCAAGGCAGTCCTTATTTCGACCCACTGGCCGACCCTTGGATTGGCTGTCCTGGCATTTGCCATTATGGTGGTTTTGAAACGTGTCAATCCCAGAATCCCGCAGGTGTTGGTTGCCGTGGTGCTTACCAGCCTGATTTCCTGGGCTATTGGATTTGAGTACAACTATAAGGGTGAGCTTTCTTTGATTGCCTCGCCTTATGTAAAGAATACCATCCGGGAGTACAATGGTATTC
>DATCIL010000679.1:0-2193 GCA_036507795.1 Anaerolineales bacterium
GATGCTGGGAGGGATCATCTGCGCAAGCGGCCCGGCTGCCGCCACCGAGCCCAGGGCGAGCTTGTCGTCAACTCCGGCCTTGCGCATGGCGGGGATGCAGATTTTGGCGAGAGTTGCGCAACTGGCCAGTCCGGAACCGCACGCCGCACCGAAAGCGGCGCCCCCGACGATCGTTGCCTGGGCCAGTCCCCCGGGGATGCTCCCGACCCATTTCTCGGCGGTCTCATACATCTTTTGGGCAAAGCCGGCCTGGTAGGCCAAATTGCCCATCAGAATGAACAGGGGAATAACGGTAAGAGGGTAACTCGTAATCTCCGAATAGGGGACCGCTCCCAACATCAGGAATGTCTTATCCGCTCCTGCGAGCACCCAGTAGCCGACAGTTCCCACTATCAGAAGGCCAAAAGCGACTGGCAGGCCGATGAACAGGACGACAATCATCGCGAGCAGGAGAATCCAACCCACCGTGACGGGAGGAAATTGATCAGGGGATAGCACACCCAGGAAACCGGCGAAGAACCCGAGAGGCAGGAAGGCGACCAGGAGCCATAAGATCCAGTGCGGGCTGGTCTTTTTCAATTCCACGGCATAATGCTTTATGTCCGTGACAAACCTCAGGCACAGCAGCCCTATCCCGAGAGTCATGGCGAATTTGCTCGGCCAGTAGGGATACTCGACAAGGCCCATCGAGTAATCGCCCGTTACCCAGGCATCCCAGGCCAGGCGGCCCGCCTGCCAGGCCATGAAGGAAAAGCCAACCAGCGCCAGGATCAAAGTGCCGAGTTCAAACGCAAGCCGCGGAGGGCCCTGGAGCCGATCGATGATGACATCGACCCGGACGTGGCTCTTCTGCTGCTGGACGTAGGCGATCGCGAGATAGACGATGCCGACGATCAGCATTTCGCACAGGTTGTAAACGTCCGGGAGCGGACGGTTGAAAACGTAGCGCATGACCACGTCCACGGTGGTCAGGCCCATCATGAACAACACGGTCGCCGCCGCGATACCGTTGAAAAAATTCTCGACCGAAATCTGGATCTTACCCAGCCTGGCGAAGATCATCGGGATCCTTTCCCCCTTTCGGGGGCGAACAGGTTATGAAAATGGTTCGGCCAAACTGTGCTATCGGTTGGCTGCTTTTCCGCAGACGCGCGCAAGGCTCCCCGGCAAAGCCGGGGATCTCACTTGGCAGACTAGCAGAGAAAACGGAAGGAAAGGCCGATGCCTTGCCTATTCAAATGCGCGCGCGCCATGCCACTTCGCCAAAAGCTCCAGCCATCGATTCAAAACCTTTTGCCCGGGCAGGCCTCTTTTATTCATCTTATCGACCCAATCGTCCCCGATCTTCGCTTGGGTAACATCCCTCACCTTGGCGGCATCCTCCTGCGAGGGCTGAGTCACGATCGTTTTGCCCTGAGCCACGGCCTGTTGCAGCAGTACTTCTCCACCGCCCTGGTAGATCTCATGGCCGGCTCCGCAGGCCGTGTCATGAATGGCAGCGACGCGCTTTTGAAGGTCCGGGGGGAGCTTCTCCCAACTCGATTTGTTGATGGCCACAAACTGCCCCAGGCCGCCGAACGGAAGGGGGTTATAGTATTTCGTGACTTCATCCCATTTATAGCCCAAGGCAAAGGATGGGTTGGCAAGGGCGCCATCCAGAGTTCCCTTTTCAATCGCCTGATAGATATCCGTTGGTGCCATCGCGACCGGCACCCCCCCGAGCGCGTGCAGCAAATTGGCGTGATTGCCGACCGCCCGAATTTTCAATCCCTTCAGATCTCCCAGATTACGAACCTGTTTGCTCCGGGTCCACACGCCATAGGAATTGTTGGTGAGGGGTCCCAGGTAGCGCATGTTCAAGCCGTCAAGTTCCGCCTTGACCTCCGGCATCTGCATCAATTCCTGGAGCGCTTTCGCTGACGGACAGACATCCCCCACGCTGATGCTGATTACGCTCAGGAGGGGCATTTTGCCCGGCTGATAGGCGGGATTGATGAAGGCGATATCGGCGACCCCCTTTTGCACGGCATCGATGAGCTGCGGCGCAGGAACCAGGGAATTCGACCAGTAATATTCCATTTTGATACGTCCCTGACTGCGCCTTTCCATCTCCTGCACGATCCATATCCCTGAGCGGCTGAAAGGGTGTTGAGGTGGAGTCCAACCTGCAAATTTGAGTATCAGGGGCTTCTC
>DATCIL010000680.1:0-1616 GCA_036507795.1 Anaerolineales bacterium
TTTCTTCCCATGCTTTGTCAGCAATGTGACCATGCGCCCTGTGAGGCTGTCTGTCCGCTCTACGCTACCTATCACACCCCCGAGGGACTGAACGCCCAGGTCTACAACCGCTGTGTCGGGGTTCGCTACTGCGCCAATAACTGCCCTTATAAGGTACGGCGCTTTAACTGGCTCCAATACGACTGGCCTGAACCCCTCAATCTCCAGCTCAACCCGGATGTGACTGTGCGCAGTATGGGCATCATGGAGAAGTGCACTTTTTGCGTGCAGCGGATTCGGGCGGGAGAGAACCGGGCTAAAGTAGAAGGTCGGTCCGTGAGAGACGGGGAGATCGTTCCAGCCTGCGCCCAGACTTGCCCTACGGAAGCGATCGTCTTCGGCGACTTGAAGGATTCGGAGAGCAAGGTGGCAAAGCTGAGCCGAGATCAGCGCCGCTACCGGGTTCTGGAGCATCTGGGTACACAGCCGGCGGTGACCTATCTTAAGAAGGTGAAGAATGAATGAAAAAATAAGTTCAAGACGTTTAAAAGGTTCAAATCGTTCAATGATCCTTGAACTTTTGAACTATTTGAACGAGGGGAATGGATGGGATGCTTGGTTTGAACGGGGCCTGTGAGTATGGGTGAGGTTAGCTACAGCCAGATCAACCGCGATTTGCTTAAGACCATGGAGCCGCCGGGCAGACTCTATTACGTGGTCTTGGGGCTGGACCTCGTTGTCCTCCTCTGGGGCATCTACGCGTGGGTCTATCAGATCAGGACCGGGATCGGTGTGGCGGGGCTTAATAACCCTGTGGGGTGGGGAGTCTACATCGCCACCTTTGTCTTCTGGATCGGGATCGCTCATTCGGGGACTCTGATCTCGGCCATTCTCTTCCTCTTTCGCTGCCGCTGGCGCAACCCCATCTATCGCACCGCCGAGGCGATGACTGTTTTCGCCCTGATGACCGCGGGCCTCTACCCGATTATCCACCTGGGAAGACCGTGGCTCTTCTATTGGCTTTTCCCCTATCCCCAGGAGGGGCATCTCTGGATCAATTTCCGCTCGCCTCTCATATGGGACGTCTTCGCCGTGGGCACCTATATGATTGTGAGCGCTACTTTTTTCTTTACCGGCCTTGTCCCCGACCTGGCTGCGGTGCGGGATCAGGCGAGCGGATGGCGCAAGAAAATTTATGGTTTTTTAGCGCAAGGTTGGCAGGGCACGGATCGGCAATGGCGCCATTACGGCAGCGCCTATCTTTTTCTTGCCGCGCTTGCCACTCCGCTCGTGGTCTCGGTCCACAGCATCGTCTCCTGGGACTTTGCCATGTCCGTTGTTCCCGGGTGGCATTCCACCATCTTCGCCCCTTACTTTGTCGCCGGAGCGATCCACTCGGGTCTGGCAATGGTTCTTACCATATTGATCCCCATGCGACGGATATACCGGCTTGAGGCCTACGTTACCGTGATGCATCTTGAGAACCTGGCCAAGCTGATCATCCTCACTGGAACGATTATGGCCTACTCCTACGGGACGGAAATGTTTATTGCCTGGTACAGCGGCAACATCTACGAGCAGGCGACCTTCATCTACCGCGCCTTTGGGGATTATGCCGTGGCCTTCTGGATCATGCT
>DATCIL010000681.1:0-5499 GCA_036507795.1 Anaerolineales bacterium
GAAGTTCTGACCAATAAGGCCAGTGTGGCGGCTTACCGCGCACCGGGCGGTCCGAATGCTTCGTTTGCCATCGAATCGCAGATCGATGAGTTAGCCTGCCAGCTAGGAATGGATCCGCTTGAATTGCGGCTGAAAAACCTGGTACAGGAGGGTGACCCATTAGCAACGATGGAGCCGCAGGTGCGGATCGGGTCGCGCCAGGTATTGGAAGCTCTGGTCAGCCACGGGCACTGGCCAGATCAGCCGCCGGAGCGGGTAGACAAAGCTGGCCTTTTGCATGGGCGCGGGTTGGCGCTGGGCGGCTGGGAAGGCGGCAACGGGCCAGCCAGTGCACACGCTCATCTGGAAGCAGACGGCCGTTTTCGAATCGTTCTCGGCACAGTCGACCTGACCGGGTCATTCACAAGCATGGCCCAGATTGCTGCCGAAGCGCTAAGCATTTCGGTCGAACGAGTAGTGATGAGTAAAGCCAGCCCGGATTACGCCCCATTTGCGCCGATGAGCGCCGGCAGCCAGACGATTTACGCCATGGGAGCTGCCGTGAAGATGGCAGCGGAAGACTTGCGCAGTAAAATCCTGAAACAGGCTGCCCAGATATTGTCGGTTGCTGAGGAAGAGCTGTTGATTGAAGACGATGGCCTCTATGCCAAAAGCGATCGCAAGAAGCAATTGTCCTTTGCACAGCTTTTCCAGTTTGGGACAGAATGGTTTGCCGTATCCGGGCCGCTGACCGGCCACGGATCGGCCCCACAGCGAAAAAAGGCGCCTAGTTTTGCCGCCAGTGTGGCAGAAGTGGCGGTAGATCCCGAAACCGGGCTGGTGAAGGTGACCAAACTGGCAACCGCTCAAGATGTGGGCAAGGCCATCAACCCGCTATCCGTGGAGGGACAAATCCAGGGTGGCTCGACACAATCCATGGGTTTTGCCTTATGGGAGGAAGTCATTTACTCGGGCGAGGGCCAGGTGCTCAACCCGGGCCTGCTCGATTACCGAATAGCGACCTCCGTGGACGCCCCAATGGTCGAAACGTTGATCGTGGAGGTTCCCGCAGGGGATGGTCCATTTGGGGCCAAGATCGCCGGCGAACCATCGATTATTCCGCCGGTGGCGGCAATCGCCAACGCCATTGCGGCGGCTACCGGCGTGCGGGTCTGTGACCTGCCGATTACGCCGGAACGCATCTGGCGGGCGCTAAAGCTAAAGAGAACAGGATGAACGACCGCCAGGACTCCCGGCTGAAGCGCAAATTGATCCTGCCGAAGATCATGTATTTCTTTTATTACGGCGCTGCAGCTGCCCTGATCCCTTTCCTCGTTATCTACTATCGCAGCGTCGGATTGCCAGAGAATAGCATTGGCGTGCTAACAGCCATTCCCCCTTTGCTGACGCTGTTCAGCGCACCACTTTGGGGTGGTCTGGCCGATGCTACCCAGCAGCACCGGCGCTTGCTGGCATTATCCATTGCAGCAAGCCTGGTTATTGTTCTGGCTCTATCGTTTGCCCAGGAGTTTCTTTTGCTGGCTCTCCTGGTTGCCATCCATGCTTTTTTCCTTGCGCCGGCGGTACCTTTTATCGACAGTATGGTTCTGGAGCTGCTGGGGGATCGCAAATATCAGTATGGAAGATTACGGCTGTGGGGTGCTTTGGGTTGGGGAATGGCAGCGCCCGTTGTAGGCTGGTTAGCGGAGCGATATGGACTGAAGTGGCCGTTTTTAGGTTACCTGGCGTTGATGGCCGTGACTCTAATGGCGACCTTACGGATGCCAGCCAGCCGCGCAAGCCTCGGGAACCAGTTCTGGAAAGGGATGCGTTTTCTGGCGGTGAACCGCCAGTGGAGTTTATTCCTGGCGCTGGCTTTGCTGGGTGGGACCAGCATGGCGGTGACTGGCAACTTTTTGTTTCTCTATGTAAATGACCTGGATGGAAGTCGGACATTAATGGGCCTGGCGCTAACTTTCGCCACATTGAGTGAACTTCCCATCCTTTTCTTCTCAGACCGGTTGATAATCCAGTTTGGGGCGCGAAATGTCCTGGTGCTTGGTTTAATGTTCTTTGGCATCCGCTCTCTGGCTTATTCCTTCTTAGGGAACGCCTGGCCAATCTTACTGATCCAGCTCTTGCATGGCCCATCCTTTGCTGCCATGTGGGCCGCAGGAGTGTCCTATGCAGGCGAAATTGCCCCTAAAGGAATGGGTGCAACGGCACAGGGGATGTTTGGAGCCGCTTTCATGGGATTGGGTGCGGCGGTGGGTTCGCTCTTTGGGGGTGTGCTTTACAATTCCATTGGCGGTGCGATGATGTACCGCTGGGCCGGGTTCACGGCGCTCCTGGGCGTTCTCCTTTATCTGCTGGCCAAAAGAAAATCGATGAACCTGGTTACCGTGACAGCGGAAGAGCAAAGGATGTAACATTGGAGTTGATCGTCTAAATTCAAACTCTGGAGGATATATCTATGTCAAAAGTCACCATCATCGGAGCGGGTAGCGCCGTGTTCGCTACAGAATTAATGAGCGATATCCTGGTTACGCCGGGGCTCGATACCGGTGTATTTGCTCTGGTCGATATAGACGCTGAACGCCTGGAACTGGCCCATCAGATGGCCGAATTCTTGATCCAACGCTCAGGGCGCAGGTGGTCTGTAGAAGCCACGACCGACCGCAGCCAGGTTCTCCCGGGGAGCGACTACGTCATCAACACGATCGAAGTCGCCGGGTTAGCCAATGTGCGCTACGACTACGAAATCCCGCTCAAGTATGGAGTGGACCAGTGTATTGGTGACACCATCGGCCCGGGTGGGTTGTTCAAGGCATTGCGCACACTGCCTGCCTGGCTGGATATCCTGGCAGATGTACAAAAAATGGCACCTGGTGCCCTGGTCATGAATTACACAAACCCCATGTCGCTGACCGTTTTAGCCGGTGTACGCGCTTCCTCTCTGCCTATTGTGGGACTGTGCCATTCCATCCAACACACTTCTCAACAACTGGCGGAATATCTGGGCCTACCTTATGAAGAGATCGACTGGCGGGCTGCCGGCATCAACCACCTGGCATGGTTCACCAGGCTCGAACGGGATGGGGAAGACTTGTATCCATTGTTGCGCCAGCGGGCCCAGGATCCGGAAATCTACGAGCAGGACCCTGTGCGCTTTGAGATGATGTTTCAACTCGGCGCGTTTACCACCGAATCCAGTGGCCACGTTTCCGAGTACACCAGCTATTTCCGGAAGCGTGCGGACCTGATCAGGCGTTACACCCGCTCGGGATATCGCGGAGAGAGCGGATATTATGCGAACAACTGGCCGAGGTGGCGGAGAGAGAACGATGAAGAGTTGCGTTTATATCTTTCGGGCCAGAAGGAATTCCAGCTCGAGCGAAGTCCGGAGTTCGCCTCTTATATTATGGAGGCTATAGCCACCAATACACCCACCGTTATTTATGGAAATGTCTATAACACGGGTCTGATCGCCAATCTGCCGCCAGACGGCGTTGTGGAGGTAGCCTGCCTGGTCGATGGCAAGGGTGTTCAGCCAACCCACTTCGGCCCGCTGCCTACCCATCTTGCGCTACTAAACCAGCAGCACATGGCATTCCACGACCTGGTTGCCACTGCGGTGCTGGAGAAGAACCGTGAAGCGGCCGTCCACGCCCTGATGCTCGATCCGCTCACGGCAGCCGTTTGCTCACTGGCTGAGATCCGAGCGATGTTTGAGGAAATGATCGAGTCTGAAAAACAATATCTGCCTGACTTTCTTCATGCCTGACTTCGACATCCTCGTTGTGGGGGAGGCTAACCCGGATCTGATCCTTGCCGGCCAAGATTTGCAGGTGCGCTTTGGGCAACACGAAACGCTGGTCGAGACGATGGAACTGGCGATTGGCTCCTCCTCGGTCATCTTTGCCTGCGGAGCCGCACGATTGGGTTTAAAGGTTGCCATGGTGGGAATCGTCGGTAGGGATCTGTTTGGCGAGTTCATGCTCAGGTCGATGAAGGCACGCGGGGTGGACGTGTCTCACCTGGTTGCCGATCCAAACTCGAGAACCGGTTTGAGCATCATCTTGAATCGCAAATCAGACAGAGCCATTCTGACCTTTCCAGGTGCAATTAGCGCGCTTAAGGCCGGGCAGGTGAAGAACCGTTTGCTTGAAAAGGCCCGGCATCTGCACGTCGGAAGCTACTTCTTGCAGACGGCGCTGCAGCCGGGGCTCCCGAACCTTTTCCGCAGGGCGCGGAAAAGAGGATTAACGGTTTCCCTGGATACGAATTGGGATCCGCAGGCTCGCTGGTCAAGTGTGCTGGAATGCCTGCCACTGACGGATGTTTTTCTTCCCAACGAGAACGAGGCGAAAATACTGACGGGGAAGTCGAGCCCAGAAGAGGCCCTGGCAATACTGGCCGAGATTGTGCCGGCCGTCGCCATCAAAATAGGTGCAAAGGGAGCGATCGCCCAACAGGGGCAAGAGTTTGCGAACGTACCCGCTCTTCCGGTAGAAGTCGTTGATACGATCGGAGCTGGCGACAGCTTTGATGCTGGCTTTCTTTATGGATATCTTAGTGATTGGCCCTTACTCCGCAGCTTGCGGTTGGCGACAGCCTGCGGATCATTATCTACGCGCGGCCACGGGGGGACCGCGGCTCAACCCGACCTGGACGGCGCGATGCAATATTTATCATGACCAGCTCCATCCTTACAGTTACCCCGAATCCTTCTGTAGACCGGACTCTGGTGGTGCGTGGATACCGGCTGGGAGCGATCCACCGGCCCGAAGAGGTGCTGGCTCTCCCCGGCGGGAAGGGCCTGAACGTAGCACGGACCATTAAGAAGCTGGGCGGGGAGGTACATGCATGTCTTCTACTGGGCAACCTTAACGGGCAATGGATGGAAGATATGCTTTACAGAGAGGGGATTTCAGCCAGCGCGGCGTGGTTTGAGGGAGAAGTCCGTCAGAGTACCTCAGTGCTTGACGCTGAGAGCGGGATCCTGACCGAGGTGTACGAACGGGGCTCGCCCATCCTGTCTCGAGACTGGGAGCAGTTTGTCAGGCTTACAGGGGAATGCATGTCCCCTTCTGGCTGGGCGACCCTTTCGGGCAGCTTGCCTGACGGAGCTCCGCTAGACGGATACGCGCGCCTGGCAGAGATTGCCCACGAACAGGATGTAATCACCTGCCTGGATACGTACGGTGAAGCGCTGCGGGCTGTCCTGTCCGTTCGGCCCTTCCTGGTCAAAGTGAATGCCGTCGAGGCCGGCAGCTTCATCGGGCGTAAATTGAGCTCCCTTTCAGACACCATGGAGGCCTGTACGGCTATTCGTAAGGCTGGGGCCGGGATCGCCGTCGTCACCTTGGGCTCGGAGGGAGCTGTAGCAGTGAACCAGAACAAAGCATGGCAGGTGGTCTCCCCTCCCATTCAGGCAATATCACCAGTTGGAAGTGGGGACGCTTTCCTGGGAGGGTTAGTCTTATGCTTACAGCGCGGAGGGCAATTGGCAGAAGCCCT
>DATCIL010000682.1:0-1196 GCA_036507795.1 Anaerolineales bacterium
TGGCCTACGCCTTCACCTGCGGCGCGGCCGCGTTCTTCGTGCTGGATACGCGTACCATGCGCATCAAAAGCCGGGCAGAAACAAGGATGCTCGGTGAAGTACAGTGGCAGATCCTGGAGAATTGGCTCCTGGCGGTCAAGGGTACCTATCCGGTTAAATTCCTGGCAACTTCGAGCGCACTGTTGTTCGATATGTGGCTGGACTTCGCTCGCGACCGCTGGGCCGGCTTCCCGGACGAACGGGAACGGTTGCTGCGCTTCCTGGCAGAGCACGGCATTGAGGGCGTCTACCTGCTTGCCGGCGACCTGCACTCGGCTCACGCCATTCACGTGGGGCTCAACGGTCCGCAGGGGCGTGGCTTGTCCCTTTGGGAATTCTGCGCTTCTCCGTTTGAACAGGCGCCCAACTGGTTTTCTAGCCGTACCTACCGGCCGTTCCGGTCAGAAGCAGTAAAAAGCCAGAAGTTATACTTCACCGTGCCCCAGCACAACTTTGGGCTGGTAAGGGTTGATTTTTCTAACTCGAATAATCCTGGCGTGCGGTTTGAAATTTACGGGAAAACGGGGGAGTTATTGGGTGAAGCAGGGTAAACGGTTGCGACAACGGCAATCTGAAGAATCAGGCAAGAGCCAATTTATAGCCTTCTTTTGAGCGGAACGCCGGTTGGAAGTTCACGCCGAAGACCGCCGGATGGCTGAGACCGAATTCGACTTTTGGGGTCTTCGCAATGCCAAAAATCCTGATAAATCGACTTAGTGGATTTTTCCTGCCCTCCCTAACAATTCCGCAAGGTCCAGCGTAGACGACCTCCTCCCGTAACTGATTTAATTAATATAGAAGAAGACGCCGTTTTTTAGCAGCATCGAAGGCATCAGCATTATGGCGAACGCCTGACTCAACCATCAGGTTGCGCGTTCGCCTGTAAGTGGGCGTGCATCACTCTTGGGAGTCTAAAGCCATGTCGGATGACCACGCTGAACTGGTGAATCTGCTCAAGACAGAGGTGGGCGAGGTCGGCGGAGAGCGGTTGGAGAGCTGGGCGCAGGCTTTCGAGGATTGGATCGAGGAGCGCAGGGCGCGCTTCAACCCAAATACTGCGGAGCGTTCGCACCTGGCGTGGCGGGAATTCCTGGCGTTCACGGAGAAGGCGCCGTGGGAGGTGAGGATCGCGGATGTCGAGGGGTACGTTGCGGAAT
>DATCIL010000683.1:0-1417 GCA_036507795.1 Anaerolineales bacterium
TCGTCTAATGTTTCTTGAGATGGGTTGGTGTAAAGAATTTGCTCCGCGACGCTCAAGTGATGTTGATCGTAATCCAGCATCGCGTTTAATCGGTATTTTGTATTGAACACGCTGGCATCGCCTGCATCTTCAATCTGAGGGCCAGGTGTGGCTTTTGTTTGGCTTTCTTCGGTAACGCTCGGTCCAATTGATGCGAGCGGAGATCCAGGAGGATCCTCCAAATTTTCCATTTCCGAAGCAGGCGAATTTCGCTCTGTCGTTTCCGCATTCGGAACTTGGGCTCCGGGATCCGATCCCGAACATGACGCAATGAGCAGGCCCACTGAGAGGAGAATCGCTAACCGCAAAGCAAGATCCTCATTAGTACGGTGTTTCCATTTTTTCATGGACCAGACTGATTAATTAGAGAACGGACCTTCTCTTCATCCCAGGCAATGAACTCGCCGCTCGAGTTTGGCGGTGCATGCAAAGAGAGATCTGCCAGTGAACGCCCCGGGAGTTCCGGGGGAAGCAGTTTTCCTTCCTGACGAAATACGCATCACGCTTCACTGCTCACTTATCTGTCGATTCGCAAAATACTTTTCCACAATTGGTTCTAAATCCTCAGTTGTATATTCCTGCAGCATTCCAAAAAAATCATCTCCACTGGCAATCTTGTATCGGAATGTGTGCAGGTAATCTCTCAAAAACTCAAGGAAGGCTTCTTCACCGATCAATTCTTTAATTTCATCTAAGAATAAAACCCCGCGCAAGTAGATGGCGTCGCGGTATGGATAAAATCCAGGGGCATCGTAGATGGTGGCGTCTACCCAGCCTTCCGGCTCATGAAAGTTGATGCGGTTATCCCACCACCAATTCAACAAATCCGGGTGGACGTTTTTGTAGAAGAACATCTCGCTATAAGTGGAGGTCGCCTCGTCCAGCCACGGTTCCATTGCCTGGTCATTTCCAACCCAGCCATAAAACCACTGGTGAGCGACTTCATGGGCGGCGATGATAATCAGGTTGTTTTCGGGTGTGCCGGTGAAGTAATCGTAAAAGGCGTGGCTCAAAAAGATCAGACCCTCATATTCCATTCCATTTAAGAAGTCCGCCTCAACCACGGACAGGCTTCTGTGTGCATATGGACCATAGAGGGTGGCGAAAAGCGCCAGGGCATCGGCAGTTGCCGTCAGGACCGGTTCTTCGGCGGCCGGATGAAAGGGGAAGGCATAGCTCAGCACCTCAACATCTGCAACTGTAGTTGTCATTACCTGGTACTGGTCGCTAACAGACCAGGCGAAGCTGCGGGCGGCATGGAGCCGGTAGAGGTACTTACCGTCGTTTTGCTCTGCCGGAGCGCTGGCGGCAATCACCACTGCCCTTCCTTCAGCTGATGTCTGACTGGCCAGCTGGATAGCCACCTGGAAATCCGCCA
>DATCIL010000684.1:0-3526 GCA_036507795.1 Anaerolineales bacterium
GCCGCATCACTTTTCTCTATACCACCGGCGAGTACCTGCTCAACGCCAGGACGATCAATGACCTGGTCGTCCAAACCGAAGAGCGGCAGCTCCTGTGGCAGGCCCTGCGCGAACGAGCCTCTCACTCCCAGCAATATGGGACAGATAGCCTGGGCGAGATGGATCTGGATCCGGCGGTGCTGGCTGCCCTGCTGGGGATCACGGGTATGAGGTGACAAAGGTTTCAAAGGTTCCAAAAGATCCAGAGGATCCAGAAGATCCAAAGGATGCAAAGGATCCAGAGGATATACCATTAATAAGTTACATTATTTGGAGGGGAGACGATGGAGAAATTAATCGCGAGAGAAAAGGGATTTAGGAAGCTGCTGGTATGGCAAAGGGCTCATAATCTTGTATTGCTCACGTATGGCTTCACAGAGGAATTCCCAAAAAGAGAAATGTTTGGACTATCTTCGCAACTTCAGCGTGCAGCAGTTTCTATCCCGGCAAATATAGCGGAAGGATACGCCGCTGGTGGAAATTCACAGTTTGGAAGGTATCTGCGGATCGCTCAGGGTTCGCTCGCAGAAGTAGAATATTATCTGATCCTGGCGAGAGATTTGTGTTATCTACCGGAGGCATCCTACATAAAGGCCGAATCCCTGAGAAGCGAAGTAGGCTACCTTCTGCACCGATTACTCAAGTCTCTGGAGCGTAGTAAGCTTCGAGAAACCGATTAGACAACATTTGGCACCTTTGGAACTTCTGGAACCTCTGGAACCTTTATCACCGATTATGCCCAAAATCCTCCTGAAGAACGGCACCCTCATAACTGCTTCCGACACCTTCACCGCCGACATTCTGATCGATGGCGAACATATCAGCATGATCGGTGCGGGATTATCCGCTGACGGAGCGGATGTGATCGACGCATCAGGCAAGCTGATCATGCCCGGCGGCATCGATCCCCACACGCACTTCGACTTGCCGATGTTCGATACTGTCTCCTCAGACGATCACTATACGGGACATAAAGCAGCCGCATTCGGGGGCACGACCACTGTCATGGATTTTGTCCCCCAGGAGCATGCGACGCTCAGAGAATCTGTGGAGGCCTGGCAGACAAAGGCGCGAAAAGCAGCCGTCGACTATGGTTTCCACATGAATATCACCCGCCTCGACGAAGCCGTAATGGCAGAAATTCCTCGTCTTCTGGAGATGGGTATCACCACGCTGAAGGTCTTCATGGCCTATAATAGGCGATTACGTCTCCAGGATGGTGAAATTTTCCAGGTGCTGCGCCTGGCCAGAGAAAACGGCATGTTAACAATGTTGCACGCTGAAAACGGCGATGTGATTGAAATTCTGATTGCTGAGGCGCTGGCAGCCGGGCATACCTCTCCGGAGTGGCATGCCCACACTCGCCCAGCTTGGGGGGCCGTAGAAGCCGTCCTGCGAGGTGCCGCGTTGGCCGGGCAGGCGGATGCCCCTCTGTATGTCGTTCATCTCAATACGGCAGGGGAAGTAGATCAGATTCGCTATGCCAGGGAGCAGGGCTTGAAAGTCATCGGCGAAACCTGTCCTCAGTACCTGTTCTTCACCGTTGATCAGCTGCGGCGGCCCGATGGCGCCAAATGGGTTTGTTCACCGCCCATGCGCACTCAAAATGATAACGAAGGTCTTTGGCGTGGGCTGGCGGATGGTACCATCCAAACCGTCGGCACGGATCATTGTCCTTTCTATTTCGATGGAACTCGATCGATCCAGTATGAAGGTTATGAAATTGCCATTCCCGGCAAAGAACTTGGTGAAGCGTATTTCACGAAAATCCCAAATGGCCTGCCCGGGGTTGGGGATCGTTTACCTGTCTTGTGGACTTATGGGGTGCGTACCGGCAAGCTGACATGCAATCAATTCGTCGCCCTTACCAGCACCAATGCAGCCAAAATTTTCGGTCTTTATCCGCGCAAGGGCGCCCTGCTGCCAGGTTCCGATGCCGATATCGTCGTCTGGGATCCGGAACGCCGGTTGACTTATGGGGTTGCCCACGCTCACCATCGCACAGATTACAATCTTTACGAAAACTGGGAACTGGTCGGATTCCCGGAGAAGGTTTTTCTGCGCGGCCGATTACTCGTAGATGGCGAGCAATGGTTGGGGAGCGCTGGCACGGGTCAATTCCTTGCCCGTGAGCCCTATGCTCCGGTCATCTAGCGAGCATTGCCCTTCGCAAAAACCATGCTTATACTGATTTCCATCATCCTGCTGCTCATCACCATCGCCAGTATGCTCGTGATTCGCGCCTTGCGGCCGCGATTTCTCTACCACTGGCTGATTGCCGTCGGTGGGGCGTTTTCCACCTGGGTCGTGATGTTGGTTGCCGGCTTTCAAATTCCCCTGAGGGTTCCGCTCATCGAATGGGGTTCACAGATATTGTTAAGAGAATCTCCGCTTCTGCTGGCAGACCAGGTCTCCTGGCCCTTCGCCTTCGCGCTGGTTACTCTGGCTTTAGCGATTTTTTTGACGGATGCCGCCCGGGCTGCAGAAGCGGATTGGTCAGCCTGGGCAGGTACGTTGGCGCTGGCGGCTTTGGGGATCTTTGCAGTGCTCGCCGGAAATCCCCTCACCTTGCTGTTGGGTTGGATGGCGATTGATTTGGCTGAACTGCTGATCTTGCTGTCCCAAGTAAGCAAAAGTGAGATGCGTGAACGGGTAGTAATCGCGTTTTCGGCGCGGATATTCGGCAGCCTGCTCTTGATTTCTGCATTTGTTGTGGCCGCCGCCGGGGACGAAACCCTGGCTTTTGAATCCGTTCCGGTTCGGGCCAGCCTTTTCCTCGTACTGGCCGCGGGACTGCGTTTGGGAGTTTTGCCTTTGCACGTACCTTTTTTTCAGGAGCTGCCAATTCGCCGGGGCCTGGGGACGATGTCCAGGCTGGTTCCCGGTGCGGCCGGCCTGATTTTGCTCGTGAGGACGGCCGGGGGACTGGCTGCCCCACTGGAATTCTCCATCCTTATCCCGCTTCTTGTTCTGGCTGCTTTGGCCGGCCTATATGGAGGACTGGCCTGGTTCCTGGCTGAAGATGAATTGGATGGGCGACCGGCCTGGATCTTGGCGATCGCATCGCTCTGTTTGGCCGCAACGATAATGCAAAAACCGCAGGCGAGCCTGGCGTGGGCATTAAGCGGCCTGTTCTCCGGAGGGCTACTTTTTCTCACATCCATTCGTAACCGGCGGCTCGCCTGGTTATCGCTCTTAGGATTAATAAGTATTTCCGCATTACCTTATACGCCATCTTGGAACGGCGTTTTCTTATTCCTCGATCCCTTTCAACCATTGTTGTCGTTATTTTTGATCACGCATGCACTGCTTCTGGCAGGATACGCTCGCCATGCGTTGCAGCCGGGACCTTCGCTGTTGGGTGTGGAACGATGGATCTGGTTGATTTATCCCCTCGGATTGCTGCTGCTACCACTGACTCACTTCCTGATCGGCTGGTGGATTCTTGATTCTCCAAGTGGTTTCCCCGTGTTGGTCTGGATTCTCG
>DATCIL010000685.1:0-14323 GCA_036507795.1 Anaerolineales bacterium
TGGATACTGGGGCCGCCCATGCGAGCCCTATTAAGCCTTTTGGTGGGATGAACGCCAATCGCATTCTCTATCGCACTCGCCAATTCTGGCAGGCTTTGGGGGCTTCGTTGACCCTGGGGGCCTCGCTGGCCCCCGAAGACCGGGACCTGGTGCAGGCCCTGCTTACACCAGGAGAGCTCGCTCTCTTCGAGGGCATGCAGGAAAGCGAGCAGGCGCATGCCCTGCGGGTCCTGCACGCTCTTCTGGAGCAGGGCGAGGAGCACCCCGATTTATCCGTAGCGGCCTTGCTGCATGATGTGGGCAAGAGCCGTTTTCCGTTAAAGTTGTGGGAGCGCATCCTGATCGTGCTGGGGCAAGCCTTTTTCCCCGAGCGGGCAGCACGCTGGGGAGCGGCAGCGGAGAACGCTGCTTGGGTGCAGGGGAGCGGGGGGGCGGGGGGGCTGGGGAGCGGGAGAGTGGGGGAGCTGGGGAGTGGGCCGCGGTCGGGAGATCTCGGCCATCGGATGGCTCAGAACCTGCGGCGGGCGTTCGTCGTCGCCGAGAGACACGCGGAGTGGGGGGCAGAGATGGCGGCCGGGGCGGGAGCATCCCGGATGGCGGTTACCTTGATCAGGCGGCATCAGGATGATCTAGATCGCCTTGGTGAACGGGGCTCATCCCTGGAGCAGGATTTGCTGCGTAAATTGCAATCTGTAGATGATCATAGTTGAGGTGAAGATGACCGTACAAATAACCATCGTTGGGTTGGGTCAAATTGGCGCTTCCATGGGATTAGCCCTGGAAGAGCATAAAGATCTGGTATACCGGGTAGGTCACGACCGCGAAATCGGCATCGCCAAGAGGGCAGAGAAACTCGGCGCATTGGATAAAACGATGATTAACCTGCCTTCCGCGGCCCGCGAGGCGGACATCATTCTGCTATCCCTCCCGATGGATCAAATCCGTGAGACCATCGAGATTATTGCCCCGGACTTAAAAAACGGCGCCGTAATCATGGACACCGGTCCGGTCAAGGAAGTGGCGGCGAGATGGGCTGCCGACCTGCTTCCAGAAGAGAGATATTATGTTGGCTTAACCCCGGTGCTCAATCCGGCTTATCTGTATGGAATCGATTCGGGTTTAGATGCGGCCCGCCCTGACCTCTTCCGCGGCGGGCTTTTGGCCATCGTATCCCCTCCCGATACACCCTCCGAAGCGATCAAGCTTGCCGCCGATCTGACCCGCCTCTTAGGCGCTAACCCGTTGTTCGCCGATCCAATGGAGATGGATGGTCTTATGGCAGCCACCCATACGCTGCCGCAGCTGATGGCGGCGGCGCTGCTCAACGCCACCGTCGACCAACCCGGCTGGAACGAGGGGCGCAAAGTTGCCGGTCGATCGTACGCCGAGGCTACCGGCTCCATCATCCACCCGACCTCCGCGCAGACTTTGAGCGCTGCTGCGCTGCTAAACCGGGACAATGTCCTGCGGGTAATTGATAGCTTAATCGCCTCTCTGCAATCTATCCGCAGCGATATCGATGGAAACAACGCCGAATCCCTGGAGGAAAAGCTGCGGCGCGCCCGGGAAGGTTGGGAGTCCTGGTGGAAACAGCGCCAGACGGCCAACTGGGTTGGCGAGGAAGCCGCGGATGTGGAGGTGCCTAAGACGTCGGACTGGTTCGGAAGGCTTTTGGGGATGGGAGGGCGAAAGACGGAGAAGAGGGAATGAGGCGTGAAGACGTGATGCGTAATTCGTATTGCGTAATTCGTAATCTCTCGGAGATGTTTACTTCTAGCGGAGAAGGACGGAAAAGGTCGGAATACAGAATACGCAATACGCCTGGCGTAATCCAACGTACTTTGATAATGCTTACCAAATTGAATCGAGGACGCAAATGGCAAAGAAACTTCAATGGATCGAGGACGAACTTCAAAATCTAAAAGATTCTGGTCTGTACAACCGGATACGCACGTTGAGTTCGCCGCAGGGCGCCTGGCTGGTGGTGGATGGCAAGCGCGTACTGAATTTCTGCTCCAATAATTATCTGGGCCTGGCCAACCATCCCCGGATGGTGGCTGCCGCCGGCAGGGCCCTGGATGAGTACGGCGTTGGGCCCGCAGCCGTACGCAGCATCGCCGGCACGATGGATCTGCACGTCCGGCTGGACCAGCGTCTGGCAGAATTCAAAAGGGTTGAGGCGGCGATAAGCTTTCAATCCGGGTTCAACGCCAACCTGGGCACCATTCCAGCCCTGGTTGGCAAAGGCGACGGGATCTTCTCGGATGAACTCAACCACGCCAGCATTATCGATGGGAGCCGCTTATCGCGAGCCGAGATCGTGCGCTACGATCACTGCGCCCCGGCTGATCTCGAGCGCGCATTGAAGGAAAGACGTTCCGAATTCAACCGGGCGATGGTGGTAACCGATGGCGTTTTCAGCATGGATGGGGATGTCGCTCCCCTGGACCAGATCTACGAGGTGGCGAAAGATTACGATGCGATCTTGATGGTGGACGATGCCCACGGAGAAGGCGTGCTGGGCAAGGGCGGGCGCGGAATCGTCGATCACTTCAACCTGCACGGCAAAGTAGACGTCGAAGTGGGCACACTTTCCAAAGCTTTCGGAGTCGTTGGCGGCGTGGTTGCCGGTAATCCCCTGGTGGTGGAGTGGCTGCGCCAGCGTGGGCGACCTTTCCTGTTCTCATCCGCCATGACTGCCCCGGACGTGGCAGCCTGTCTGGAAGCGGTTGATATCCTGGAAGAATCTACGGAGCTGGTGGATAAGCTCTGGGATAACACCCGCTATTTCAAGGAAGAAATGGGGCAAATGGGCTTCGACACCGGTCAAAGCACCACTCCAATCACACCGGTCATGCTGGGAGAAGCGCCGCTGGCGCAGGAGTTCAGCCGGAACCTATTTGACGCGGGGGTTTTTGCGATGGCCATCGGTTTTCCGACCGTGCCGCGGGGCAAAGCGCGCATCCGAGTGATGATCTCGGCTGCCCACCAGAAAGAGGACCTGGACAAAGGCCTGGAAGCGTTCAATCATGTGGGACGCAGCTTGGGCGTGATTTGAAGTAGGACGCGGACGAGCGCGGATTAACGCGGAGGAAATTGGAGGGGATATGGAAGGAGTTAGATAGGACGCGGACGGCGGCAAAAGGCGCCGCTCAGCGGATCAATTTTTGTTCGATTAGCGAACCGCAAGCTAAACGACCAACCCCGTGGATCTCCACGGGGTTGGTCGTTTACTCGGATGGGGAGGAGAGAGGAAGAAAGCGTGATGTGGAGGGTGGTCAGGAGGCTGCAAACGGATCGTAGGCCGGATTAGTCCCGGCCCACACGCAGCTGGGCCGGTGGTCCAGGTTGCATTCCATGCCACGAGAGCAGCGATGCGCCAGAATGCGCGGGGGTCCTTCAGGCAGCCATTCAGCCGGATAAACCAGGTCAGCTTCTAAATTTACTTCTGCTGCGACGTGATGACAATATTGGACCTTGATGGTCTCCCATAGTCTTACCGCCATGGTCATTTCTCCTGATTCTTATTACGACTCATTTGGCCAAGCCGTCCTATGGACCAGTATATAACTTACCGTGCACCAGGCAAAGTGTCAGGTGTCACATAATAAACCGGACAAATTGCCCCCTTTTTGAATGGATCCAAAACCTTTACATTTCCTTCACAAAAATTTTGAACCAAAGCAGCCCCATGCGAGTACTTCTATCAAGAAATATTTTGATGGGAGTCAGGGTTTTTTGGGAAGTGGTGTAAACGGCGAGAAACCTCGCCGTTTGCACCATTATCTTATTCAATACACACGCTCACATGGCGCCCGCCACGGCGGATCCCAAAGAGCCTGGTAGTCTTTTTGCCATTAACCGATAATTGTGGTATATAATTGGAAGTTCCTATATCGTTCACAAGAGAGGTAGAGAAGGAGGTGTCCTGAGGAAGAACAACGTAAATTCTTTTTCCCGATAAATTTGTTCAAAGTTAATCTGAAATACCTACGGAGGAGAGAAAATGAAGCACAGAAAGCTGTATTCCGTGCTGGCCGCCCTTATCCTGGCTAGCATGATCTTGGTGGCTTGCCAGCCAGCAGCCCAACCAACCGAAGTACTAACAGAAGAACCGGGGGTCACCACAGAAGAACCCATGGTGACCGAGGAACCGGTCATGACCGAGGCGCCGACTGAAGCAGCAACGGAGCCGCCGGTGACGACCGAGGGTGGCACGCTCGTCTTTGCCCAATCCGCCGATGCGGGCACACTGGATCCGGCGGTGGAAACCAGCGCCAACAGCCTTCAGCCTATTTACCATATCTATGAAGGCTTCACAGACTTCGAGCCGGGCACCACCACTCCCACTCCTCGACTGGCCACCGATTGGGAGGCTTCCGAGGATGGCCTGGAGTGGACCTTCTTCCTGCGGGAAGGGGTCACCTTCCACGACGGCACCCCCTTCAACGCCGATGCGGTGGTCTTCAACTTCGAGCGCTGGTGGGACACGGAAAACCCCTACAATCTTGGAGCAGACCAATTTATCTATTGGGGCTACATGTTCCAGGGCTTCAAGGGTGACGAAAACAGCGTCCTGGCCGGCATCGAAAAGGTCGACGACATGACCGTCAAGCTCATCTTAAGCCGGCCCAACGCCAGCCTGCTCAACACCCTGGCGATGGAGAACTTCCGCTTTGCCAGCCCAACGGCTGTGCAGGAACAAGGCGAGGACTACGCCACTGCCGAAGGCATGGCTGTGGGCACCGGGGCATTCATGGTTGAAGAATGGGTCAAGGAAGATCACCTCACCGTGGTGCGCTACGAGGATTACTGGGGCGATCCACCCACGCTGGAGAGGTTGGTCTTCCGGGTGATCCCCGACCCCAACGCGGCCTTCCTGGCGCTCCAGGGGGGTGAAATCGATATGATCACGGAATGGGCCAGCCCGGGGCCCGACCAACTCGCCCAGGCTGAGGCGGATGCCAACCTACAGGTGCTTTACAACCCGGCCTTCAACGTGGGTTACCTGGGCCTCAACCATTCCAAAGAATGGCTGCAGAACATCAACGTGCGGCTGGCGATCTCCCATGCCATCGACAAGGAGGGGATGGTCGCAGCCCTCAATCCGGATAACGCCGAAGTGGCCACGCAGTTCCAGCCGCCTTCGCTGTGGGGATACAATGAGTCCATCGAGGATTATCCCTACGATCCTGAACTGGCGAGCGAATACCTGCAGATGGCCATCGACGAAGGCGTGCAGATCCCGGATCCGGTTGTCTTCTACGTCATGCCAATTTCCCGGCTTTACTTCCCGCAGCCTCAGCAGCTCGGGGAGCTGATCCAGGCCCAGTTAGCAGAAATTGGCCTTAATACCGAGATCCAATCCCCCGCCTGGCCGGATCCCTACTTGAGCGACATCCAAGAGGACGGCACCAAGCACGACATCTTCTTGCTGGGATGGGGTGGCGACAACGGCGACCCCGACAACTTCCTGTGCGTGTTCTTCTGCGGTGCTGACACGCAGTTCAACTACAGCGAGGTCGGCACCGGCGCCCCGCCCGACGAGGAGATTGCCCAGCTGCTGCGGGATGCGGTAGCCGAGACCGATTTCGAGACCCGCAGAGCCATGTATGAAGAGGCCAACCAGCTGATCCACGATCGTGTGCTCAGTGTGCCGCTTCAGCACATCACTGCGCCGACACTGGCGCGCGCAAACGTTCAGGGCTACGTCCCCAGCCCGGTGCGCGAGGTTCTTACCTACCTCGTTAAGGAGTAAGCGCTTTACCCTGGCAGTAGCCTCCGACCGAGGGTGGGGACCACCCCACCCTCGGTCTTTGTTCGGGTGAGCGTATCTTCAGAAAATTAAGTTTGTTATAATTTCTACGCTTGGAGTTTTGGTGGCGCAATGATTCAATACATCCTTCGCCGGCTGATCCTGGCGGTTCCGGTCCTTATCGGGGTCACGTTTATCGCCTTTGGTATGCTCCTGGCGACGGGAGACCCAACCTCGGCATTGGCGGGAGAGCATGCTACTCCTGCGCTGCGTGCAGCCATCCGAGAGCAGCTGGGCCTGGATGACCCTCTGCCGGTGCAGTATGGGCGCTTTCTCTGGCGGCTGCTGCAGGGTGACCTGGGAAGATCTATCATGACGCGCTCTCCGGTAACCGCTGAGCTCAAACTTTTCTTTCCGGCAACCGTGGAGCTGGCCCTGGCTGCGATGATCGTGGCGGTACTGGTGGGCGTACCCCTAGGCGTCTGGGCCGGTTACCGGCATAATTCCTTCATGGACCTGGGAACCACGGTTGGGGCACTGGTTGGGGTTTCTATGCCGATCTTTTGGCTTGGGCTCATGCTCCTATGGATCTTCGGTCTTAAGTTGAATTGGTTTCCAACTACTGGCCGGATTGGACCGGACGTCAATCTTCAGACAATTACTAACCTCTACATCGTGGACAGCATTATTACAGGCAACATCCAGGCATTGATCAGCGCCCTTCACCATATCGCCCTGCCTGCTCTTGCCCTGGCCACCATTCCAACCGCCTTCATCGCCCGGATCACGCGCTCGGCGATGGTGGATGTGATGCATACCGATTACGTCCGCACGGCGCGGGCCAAAGGGTTGGTTGAGCGGCTGGTGGTCGCCAAGCACGCCCTGAAAAACGCCATGCTGCCGGTTATCACGGTGATCGGTCTTCAGACCGGATCGCTCCTGGCGGGCGCGATCCTGACTGAAACGATCTTCGCCTGGCCTGGAATGGGGCGCTGGATCGTCAATGCCATCGTCTCGCGCAATTTTCCGGTTGTGCAGACCGGCGTTCTTATTTTTGCTCTTGTCTTTATTGCCGTAAACCTGATCGTCGATGTTTCCTATGGCTGGTTCGACCCTCGGGTGCGGTACGATTAATCCATGGATAAAACTGTACGCGAACAGGAACTCAGCACACCAACTCATCCCCCAGTGGGCGCCGAAAGCGGATTGAAGCGCGAGGAGGGTCATTCCCCCTGGACTATCGTTCTGCGGCGGTTGCTGCGCAATAAATTAGCAGTTGCCGGGATGATTATCATTGGAATCGTCGTATTCGTAGCGATTTTTGCTCCTGTGCTGGCAAAACAGGACCCGGATAGAAATGGTATTTTCAAAACCTACCTCAGAGAAACCAAACAGTCTCCTTCCTTAGAGCATCCCATGGGCACAGATGACCTCGGGCGGGATATCCTCAGCCTGATCATTTACGGTTCTCGCATTTCCATTCGGATCGGGTTTTTCTCGGTCGGCTTTGCGATTATTATCGGCGTCGTCCTGGGCGCCCTTTCTGGCTATATCGGCGGGACGGTAGAGAACATCATCATGCGCTTCATGGACATCATGCTGGCTTTCCCCAGCATTCTCCTGGCCCTGGTGATTGTTGCCGTGATTGGTCCTGGGCTGCTGAACGCCATGATCGCGGTAGGGATCGTGTCCATCCCGACTTATGCACGCATCACCCGCGCTTCGGTGATGTCGGAAAGCACCCGTGAATACGTTCAGGCTTCAAAAGCCCTTGGCGCCAATACGCTGCGGATATTGGGCCAACACATCCTGCCGAATGCTTTATCCCCGATTATTGTGGCTTCTTCCCTGGGGATAGCGACTGCGATCCTGGATGCAGCTGGCCTGGGCTTTCTGGGCCTGGGCGCGCAACCGCCCGATCCAGAGTGGGGTTTGATGCTGAGCCGGAATAAGACGCACATGTTTACCTCGCCCTGGATGGTAATTTTCCCGGGTGTCTCCATCATGTTTTTGGTGCTCGGCTTCAACCTTCTAGGAGATGGCTTGCGCGATGCTCTTGATCCTCGCCTGGCCCGCCGCGCCGGCAGATAAATCGAATTCAATGTGCGACGAGTTGAATCATGATATCGTGAGCGCCTCTGTCCCACCATAACCAGGGTGGGACAGTTTTTTAGCTACTACCTTTGACATTCTACGCCGCCCGGACTAAAATGAATGTGCGTTTTATCATTAGCCTGTATCAGGAGGTACCATGAGCGCCTGGCCGGGCAAGTATGTCATCGGCCTGACCGGCAACATTGCCACCGGAAAAAGCGTGGTGCGTAAGATGCTGGAGCACCTCGGCGCCTATGGCATCGATGCGGACGCCCTCGCCCATCGCGCCATTGGAAAAGAGGCGCCGGGCTATAAACCTGTCGTAGAAACTTTTGGCACGTGGATTTTGGCTCCCGATGGACAGGTTGACCGGTCAAGGTTGGGAAACATCGTATTCTCAGCCCCCGATGCTTTGACCCGGTTGGAGGCAATTGTTCACCCGATGGTGGGAAAAGCGGTCGATCTGTTGATCGGTCGCGCTGCTCAGGAGGTGGTTGTTTTAGAGGCGATCAAATTGTTGGAAAGCGGCCTGGCGGAAGCCTGTGATTGTATTTGGGTAACGGTCGCCTCCGAAGAGGCGCAGCTTGCCCGTTTGATCAACAAGCGGGGGATGGATGAGAAGACAGCCCTGGGACGCATTCGCGCCCAGCCGCCTCAGGAAGACAAGATCGCTGCCGCTCAGGTCGTCATCCGCAACGAAGGCAGTATTGAGGAGACCTGGCAAAAGGTGCTGGCAGCCTGGAGGGAGACCGTCCCTGGCAGCAGAGCTCAGGTAGAGCAGCCGCCCGCGGCGGCGCAAAAGGATATCCTTGTTGAGCGGGCTCGCCTCAACCAGGCGGAGGAAATAGCCGGTTTTATCAACCGGCATAGCAGAGGCCGCCACAAGCCGAGCCGGGAAGACATCATCGCCGATTTTGGCGAAAAAGCTTTTATGCTGTTGCGAAAAGATGGGCGACTAATTGGGCTGGCTGGATGGCAGGTCGAGAATTTGGTTGCACGCACTTCTGACGTCTACCTGGAGCCCGGCATCTCTCTTGAAAAAGCCGTGACGTTGCTAATGCTGGAGGTGGAGGGCGCCTCCCGCCAACTGCAGTGCGAGGTGTCCTTACTGTTTTTGCCCCCGAATCTGGCGCGCCACGAAAATATATGGCAAAACTTGCGATATCAGGCGCGCACGATCCAAAGCCTCAAGGTTCGCGCCTGGCAGGAAGCTGCTGAGGAGTCGATTCCCGCCGGCACAGTCATGCTTTTCAAGCAGCTGCGCAGGGATCGAGTCTTGCGGCCAGTATAAATCAGCAATTCTCATTTTGTCGCTGCGAGGAGCGCTCTTTGCGACGAAGCAGTCTCCGTTCCCGGCCAACGGGAGATTGCGGCAGCGGCTGCATAGGAATGCAGCTCGGATCGCTGCTTCGCCTTCGGCTCGCAATGACAGTTAGGCGCTCGCAGTGACACCGTAATGAGACCTTCTGAGTATAAATTAGTTTGCTGGTGGAGTTAGCTGCTAAGTGTTTGAAATTATCAACGATCTCCTTAGAGATTTAATTTTCGTTTTTGATCGCCTGGACTGGGTAGGCGTCCTTGACATTCTCCTGGTCACCTTGATTTTCTTCAGCATCCTGAGGCTTTTGCGGGACACCCAGGCGGTTGTTTTACTGCGCGGCGTCCTTCTGTTGATCGCCTTAATCAGTCTTCTGACCAGCCTGGAGGTCCTCCCAGCTTTTTCCTGGTTGGTACGGACTACCCTGCCCGCCTTGCTTCTATCGATCCCCGTGATCTTCGCACCCGAGATCCGCCGTGCCCTCGAGCGTCTCGGCCGGGCAGGAGCCATTTTAGATGGCGGCCGGTCGAGTTCGAGCGGATCGCAGGACATCATGGACACCGTCTCTGCTGTAGTTTCGGCGGCGGCCCGCCTCTCACAGCGAAAACACGGCGCTTTAATCACCATTCAAAGATTGGATAGTTTAAATGAGTACGTCGAAACGGGTGTACGGATGGACGCCCGGGTAACCCCTGAGCTCTTAATCCAGGTCTTCTACCCAAACACGCCATTGCATGATGGTGCCGTGATCATTTCTGACAATCACCTGGTTGCTGCGGCTTGCGTGATGCCGCTCTCGTCCAGCGGCGTGCTTTCTCGCTCCCCAGAAAGGCAAATGGGACTGCGCCATCGCGCCGCGCTGGGAATCTCTGAGGTCACCGATGCCGTGGCTGTGGTGGTCTCAGAAGAGACGGGCGCCATCTCGGTCGTGCATGGAGGGCGCATGATCCGGCGCTTGAATCCAGAGCGTTTGGAAAATATCTTGCGGGCGCTGTTTCGACCCTACCAGCCCAAGAGAGGCCTGCGCGGTTTTTTGGGAAGGCTCTTTCCCAACCTGGCTGCGGGGCCTGAACAGGAGGAATAATGTTGTTAGCCCCTCTCCGCTGGCTGATCGGCAACCTGGGGACCCTGTTGCTGGCTTTTGCCCTGGCAGTGGTGGTCTGGATTTCATCGGTAACTTCGCAAGATCCAAATATTGTGCGCGAGCGGAGCGTTCCGCTCGAGATTATCGATAAGGATCCGAATATGATCCTGGTGGGCAACCTCGCCGACCGGGTCGTGGTCACGATCCGGGCGACTCAATCTGTGTGGGACAGGATTGTAGATTCGGAAAATGCTGTCCGTGCCTGGGTGGACCTGGGTGGTCTTGGAGCAGGGACCTATGAATTGCCCGTTCGCGCCAGCATAAATCCTGTATTCGATCCGGCCCGGATCACTGCGATTAATCCTGAGATGGTTACGATTATATTAGAACCCCTGGCATCGCAGCAGTTCCCAGTCAGGCTGGAGCTTATCGGCGAGCCCGATACCGGATTTCAAAGGGGTGTTCCCGCGCGCAATCCCAACTTCGTAACGGTCTCGGGTCGCGAGTCGCTGGTTTCCCAAGTTGCCGAGGTGCGCGCTACGGTGGACGTCTCCGATGCCCGGGACGATATCGAAACCCGGGTGGATCTGGTAGCCTATGATGCCAACGGAGATCCAGTAGAAGATGTTAACATCACCCCCGACGAGATCACGGCCCGGGTACCCATCACCTTGCAAGAAGCCTTTCGTACCGTCGTGGTCCGGCCCGTGATCACAGGTACGCTGACCACCGGCTACCGGATCAACAATATATCTGTTTTCCCGCCCAGCGTATTGGTTAACTCCAACGACCGCCAGTTATTGAATGAACTGCCCGGGTTTGTGGAAACCAGGCCGCTGGATATCAGCGGGGCGGAAGACGACATCGAGACGTTTGTTGAACTCGATTTACCCGAAGGAATCTCGGTTGTGGATGATTCCAGGGTGCTGGTTCAAGTATCCATCGCGGCGATTGAAGGCAGCCTGAGCCTCACCTTGCCTGTGACTCCGATTGGATTGGTGCCGGGGTATGCGGCTGAGATTTCGCCTGAAGACGTAGATATCATCCTTTCCGGTCCTGTTCCCGAATTGAATAGGATCGAATCTTCGGATATCCGTATCGTGGCGAATGTAAATGGTCTGGAACCGGGCACGCACCAGGTTGAATTGAGCGTGGAGGTTGCCTCAGACAGGGTACAGGCAGAGTCGATCTTACCTTCCTCAGTGGAAGTTACCATTGGGCCGGCGCCCACGCCCACGCTTACACCAACCGGCGGGCCGACGCCGACCGGGACCATCCAGCCCTGAGGGTATCGGATGCCTAAGCCCGTTGTAGCGCTGGTTGGAAGACCGAATGTAGGCAAGAGCACGCTGTTCAATCGCCTTGCCGAGGAACGCCTGGCTGTGGTGGACGCCGTCCCCGGCACGACCCGCGATCGCCTGGTAGCCGAGGCTGAATGGGCCGGGGTGGTGTTTGATGTGGTAGATACCGGCGGAATTGATCCTGCCGCTCTACGAGGCGGCCCCGCTCTGCGTGGCGGCCCCGCTCTGCGTGGCGGACGCCAACCCCTTTCAGAGGGATCGGCAGACTTCATCGAGGAGATCCGCGTCCAGGCTGAGGCGGCGATCCATGAAGCGGATGCCGTTCTCTTCATTACGGACGCAGAAAGTGGCGTAACGACGGCGGACCACGAGGTAGCGGAGATTTTGCGCCGTAATCAACGGGAATTGGATGGGCAGCCCTGGCCTCCGGTTATCCTGGTAGTAAACAAGGCCGAGAGTGCGGCGCGCCGTGACCAGGTCTACCAGTTTTACGAGTTAGGCATGGGCGATCCCCTCCCCATCTCGGCACTGCACGGCACCGGTACCGGTGATATGCTGGATGTTTTGGTGGCCTCATTTCGAGAAGCAGGTGAAGAAGAAGAGGATGATTCGGTAAAGCTTGCCATCGTGGGGAAACCGAATGTAGGTAAGTCCAGTTTGCTCAACCGGCTGCTCGGCCAGGAGCGAGCTATTGTCAGTCCTATCCCTGGCACCACCCGAGATGCCATCGATACTCACTTGACCTTTGAAGAGATCCCCGTGACGGTGATCGACACTGCCGGTATCCGCCGCCGCGGGCGCATTGAGCCTGGGGTGGAAAAGTACAGCGTCCTGCGTTCCTTGAAAGCCATCGAACGGTCGAATGTCGCCTTGTTGATCGTCGACGCCACTGCCGGTATAACTGCCCAGGATGCCCATATCGCCGGGTTTATTCTGGATGAATGGAAAAGCTCCGTAGTGATCGTGAATAAATGGGATGCCATTCCCAAAGACACTTACACGATGGAAAACTACATGCTACATGTGCGGGGGGAATTAAATTTCCTGGATTATGTTCCGGTGCTCTTCATCTCTGCGAAAACCGGGCAGCGGGTTAACCAGGTTTTGCCGCTTGCATTGCGCGTCAACGAAGAACGCCTGGCCCGTATCCCTACCGCCCGGCTGAACCAAATCCTGCGGAAGGCACAGGACCAACATCCAGCTCCCAGTCATGCCGGCAAGCAGTTGAAGATCTACTATGGTACTCAGGTGCGCAGCGACCCACCGACGTTTTTGCTGCACGTGAACGATCCCAAGCTGGCCCATTTTACCTATGTTCGCTTCCTTGAAAATCGCATCCGGGAAGAATACAGCTTCCTCGGCACGCCGATTCGCATCATTCTTCGACCGCGGCGATGATGCTCCCTCCTCATGTAAATAATTACTCACAATTTTCTAATCTCCTTGAAGATCTATCCCCTTGCCCCCACCCTCAAGCGGTTTTATAATCCTCTCATGAGTAAAGTCTCAAAAAAGTGGGGGTTGGCTGGCGTGCAGGGCACGCCAACCATTAAAGGGTTTTTGAGATGAAACTCTCAGGAGACGTTATGGAGGATAACTTGGAGCAATTTCATACGGAAAGTATTCCAGACAAGGTAGAGACCGAAAAACGACCGGGGTTCTTGCGGTTTGTCATCGATGTTTTGGAGACGTTGATTTTATCGGTAATCCTTTTCGCCGCGATCAATACGGTTTCCGCTCGCATCCGCGTAGATGGATCCAGCATGGAACCGACCCTGCACAGCGGAGAATTTGTCATTGTTAATAAGTTAAGTTATAAGTTTAGCGAACCGATGATTGGCGATGTGATTGTTTTTCATTTTCCCCGCGATCCCGAGCAGGAATATATCAAGCGTGTGATTGGTCTGCCTGGGGAGCGGGTTGAGATCAGGGATGGGGATGTGTATGTCAATGACCGCCCTATAGAGGAGGATTACATCGCTGCCGACCCGGCATATGACATCATCTCGGAAGTCCCGGAGGATTCGTTGTTTGTTCTGGGAGATAATCGCAACAATTCCTCGGATTCTCATAATTGGGGGCCGGTGCCTTTAGACTTCGTGGTCGGTAAAGCCGTATTTGTTTACTGGCCGCCAACCGAATGGGGGTTTATTGATCATCCTCCGGTTGCCATTGCCGCGCCCTAAAGAGGTAGAGAAAATGGACAATAAAGACAACGCCAATGACCATGAGTTTTTCGAAGCCATAGCGCCGTGTGAGGAGTGTGGTGCTGGGGTCCTGCGGATGAATTCCATCACTTACTTCACCTGGCTCAACGAAGAACTGATTACCGTTCCGAATTTTCCCGCCTGGATTTGCGACGTATGTGGTCGCCGCGAGTTTGATCCCCGGGCGGTTGCCTGGCTGAACACGTTGCTCAATCCCTCCGCAGGACGCAAGCCTAAGATGAGACCCGGGCGTAGGAATCGAACCAGTGGGACAAATCGCCTGCGCCCATAAATGGAAGAAACCAGCCTCCGTCTCGAAATAGTTGAAGTTGCCGCCAAAATGTATGCCAGGGATTTTATCTCTGGTCTATCGGGCAATCTTTCTGGGCGTCTGCCGGATGGCAACCTGTTAGTTACCCCCGCCGGTGTTCCTAAAGCCGAACTGCAACCCGAGCAGCTCGTGGTTGTGGATTTAAATGGGAATCCACGGAACGCTCCGCCGGGCTTGAAACCTACTTCTGAGCTTCCCATGCACCTGGAAGTCTACCGCCGGAGAGAGGATGT
>DATCIL010000686.1:0-1908 GCA_036507795.1 Anaerolineales bacterium
AAAACCCTCCGCCTTTATCCGTGTCAATCCGCGTCCAATTCGGCAGCGAAGGGCTGAACGCAACAAATCAAACTTGACTAGAATGGTCGGATTTTATATAATATTTCAGAGAATAATTTTAAATATCTAACCCAATCAGGAGAGAGCAACATGAGCAACGGATACGCACACCCCGAATACCTGGTCGACACCCAGTGGGTCGCCGGCCACCTCGACGATCCTGACGTACGGATCGTTGAATCGGATGAAGATTACCTGCTGTACGAGACCGGTCACATCCCCAATGCCGTCAAGGTAGACTGGTTTACGACGCTGCAGCACCCCGTACGCCGGGACTTTTTAACCAAAGAAGCCTTCGAAGAGATGTGTTCAAACCTGGGCATATCCGACGACACTACCGTGGTATTCTACGGCGACAAGGGCAACTGGTTCGCCACATATGCGCTATGGTTATTCCGCTATTACGGCCATGAAAACCTCAAGATTATGGACGGCGGCCGGGCGAAATGGGAAAAAGAAGGCCGCCCGATGACCAAGGAGGTGCCGGAAACGCCAAAGACCACTTACCAGGCGAAGGACCCGGACCCCAGCGTGCGCGCCTTCCGGTACGATGTCTTCAGGCATGTCGAATCTAAGCTACCTCTGGTCGACGTACGGTCTCCCGAAGAGTACCGCGGAGAACTGCTGCACATGCCGGGCTACCCGCAAGAGGGGGCCACCCGCGGCGGGCATATCCCCGGCGCAGCCAGCATCCCCTGGTCTAGAGCAACGAACGAGGACGGGACCTTTAAATCACCTGAAGAACTGAAAGAACTCTACCAGGGCCAGGGCGTTACCCCTGACAAGGAGGTCATCGCATACTGCCGGATTGGCGAGCGCAGTTCGCATACCTGGTTTGTGCTCACCCATCTGCTGGGCTACCCCGATGTGAAGAACTACGATGGCTCCTGGACGGAGTGGGGCAACCTGGTGGATGCGCCGATTGAAAAGTAGGGGAAGGTAAACAGGTAAACAGGGAAATTAGTAGATTGGTAAAATTGGTAATATGGTAGAAGCTAAGAATGGGTTGCCGGCGCGGCTACAGGAGATCATCGAGGATTTCGAATGGGTGGAGGGGCGGGAAAAGGTTGAGTTGCTGCTGCAATATGCCGAAGAGATGCCGCCCCTGCCCGAACACCTGCACGGCGATCAGGATGCCATGCAACAGGTGCACGAGTGCATGACGCCTGTTTTCGTCAAGGCGGAAACCCGCGATAACAGGATGAAGTTTTACTTCGACGTGCCTGAAGCCTCCCCCACCGTGCGGGGTTACGCCTCGATCCTTGGACAGGGCCTGGATGGGGCAACCCCCGAAGAAGTGCTGCGCATTCCCGGAGATTTTTACGCCAGGATGGGGTTAGAAAAGTTGTTGACCCACCAGCGATTGAACGGCTTTGGCGCTATCCTGGCGCACATCAAGAGGTTGGCGCTGGAGGAAATGGGGAGCTAGTAGTCGAATAGTCAATTGGTCAAGTAGTCGATTAGTCAATTGGACAATAAGTAAATCGTCAGATAGGGTCATAAGATAACTTGAATTCGGGATAAGACATATAAGTGTCGTTGCGAGCATCTCCACAGCGTCCGCTGGTTGAGTAGACCTGCGTAATTTGCAGGTCATATCGAAACCGAGGACGCTGATCAGGATCGAAATGACAAAATCATGTCATTAGCAGTGTCCCCACACCGCAGCCAACGCCGTTTAGTGGCGTGATGACTTGACCTTTTCGCCCGCTCGCCATGACATTGACTAAGAAATGTTGTACCTGACCCGATTTGACGTTAAAATGGATTTCACTTCGGCATTCGACCTGGGATTCTGGCCGGTGCCGAAGTTTTTTCATACCTGAGAAGGAGTATTTTCTATGCGTT
>DATCIL010000687.1:0-4983 GCA_036507795.1 Anaerolineales bacterium
CTCTCTCTCTGATCAGGCGCCAGCTGGAAAGTGGTATTAACGCGCCGGATACGTCCAGCATGGGTCGACTGTTCGATGCAGTTTCCGCCTTGATCGGGGTCCGCCAGCAGGTGAATTATGAAGCGCAGGCAGCCATCGAGATGGAGGCCCGCGTTGACGCCAAGGAGGCTGGAATCTATCCCCTGGATGAGGCGCATGGCGTGATCGACGCCAGGCCGCTCATCCGGGCGGTGGTGAGTGATTTGCGCGCCGGCACGGCGGTCGAGACGATCGCCGCCCGCTTCCACAACAGCATTGTCCAGATGACCATCCGGCTCTGCCAGAGCATGCGGGCCGATTATGGCATAAACCAGGTGAGCCTGAGCGGCGGCGTATGGCAGAACATGGTCCTGCTGCACAGGACGGCCAGGCTGCTCGACAAAGACGGCTTCGAGTTGCTCCTGCACCGCCACGTCCCGGCCAATGACGGCGGCGTCGCTTTGGGGCAAGCGGTGGTTGGTTTAGCGAAGTTGGCAGGCGAGAAGAGTCAGGTGGACTGGATTTGGAGGTCGTAGTGCGTGTTGCGTAGTGCGTATCGCGTATTTTTGAGGTGGGGATTCCACGGATCACTCATTACGGATTACGCAATACGGACTACGGAATACGGACTAAACATCAAGCGAAGTAGATACCAAGGAGTAGCCAATGTGCCTAGCGGTACCCGGCAAAGTTATCGAGCTCTACCAGGTAGATGGGATGAAGATGGCCAGGATTGATTTCGGTGGTGTGGTCAGGGAAGCGTGCATGGCCTACCTCCCGGATATTCAAGTCGGCGAATACACGATCGTTCACGTCGGGTTTGGCCTCAGCAAGCTCGATGAAGAGGAAGCGCAAGAGACTCTGCAGATGCTGGCAGAGATGGATTTGCTGGCCGAGGAGCTGCCCGAGCTCAACCAGGGAGATCTTCCCCGTGAAATACCTTGATGAATATCGCCACGAGCAGCTCACACGCAAGCTGCTCAGAGACATCGAATCTGTCGTCTCCCGACCCTGGACCCTGATGGAAGTGTGCGGGGGTCAGACCCACTCGATCTTGCGGAGCGGGCTGGACCAGCTGCTGCCGCCAGAAATCGAACTGGTGCATGGACCGGGCTGCCCGGTCTGTGTGACCCCTCTAGAACTCATCGATAAGGCTATCGCCCTGGCTGCCAGCCCGCAGGTGATCTTCACCTCTTATGGCGATATGCTCAGGGTCCCGGGATCGGAGCGGGATCTGTACAGCGTAAGAGCCGCGGGTGGAGACGTACGCGTGCTTTACTCCCCGCTGGATGCGCTGAAGATTGCGCGAGAGAATCCGGATAAGATCGTGGTTTTCTTCGGCATCGGATTCGAGACCACCGCCCCGGCGAATGCAATGACCATCGTGCAAGCCAGGAACCAGGGGATCCACAACTTCGCCATGCTGGTTTCGCACGTTACAGTGCCGCCGGCCATCACCGCCATCCTGGAATCGCCGGAGGTGAAGGTGAATGGCTTCCTTGCGGCTGGCCATGTTTGCACCGTGATGGGCTATTGGGAATATGAAGACCTGGTCGAAAAATACCAGGTGCCGGTGGTGGTGATGGGTTTCGAACCGGTGGATATCGCCAGAGCAATATTAATGGCTGTAAAGCAGCTGGAGGCGGGGCGGGCGGAGGTGGAAAATGCATACCAGCGTTCCGTACAGAGGGCAGGCAACCGGAAAGCCCAGGAAGTCATCCGGCAGGTTTTCGAGGCCTGCGACAGGTCCTGGCGGGGGATTGGTGTGATACCGAAGAGCGGTTACCGGCTGCGTCCGGAATACGCTTTTTACGACGCGGAGAATCGCTTTCCCGAAGTGCAGGCCATTAAAGCGGAGGAATCCAGCCTGTGTATCAGCGGGTTGGTGCTCCAGGGTCTCAGGAAGCCCAACCAATGCCCGGCATTTGGAAAAGAATGTACCCCAGAACATCCCCACGGGGCGACGATGGTTTCTTCCGAAGGGGCCTGCGCCGCCTACTACAGGTATGGCCGCTATGAAATGAGCTCAAACCGGTCTGAGGCGCTTGCTTAAAGTAGATGGAATGGACGACAGTGAGGGTTGCGTATGACAGAAAAGATTACTATGAGCTCATGGACCTGCCCGATAGCATTGCGGAACTACCCGACCATTGTGATGGGGCACGGAAGCGGCGGCAAGATGATGAGCGAGTTGATCCGCCACTTGTTTCTGCCATTGTTCGACAACGGCACGCTGGCGCAGCTGGGCGACTCGGCAGTGCTGGAGATCCCCACCAACGGTAGCGGCCCAGCCCGGCTGGCGTTCAGCACAGATTCCTTCGTAGTCCATCCGCTGATCTTTCCAGGCGGCGATATCGGCGAACTGGCGGTAAATGGGACGGTCAACGACCTGGCGATGAGCGGGGCGCAGCCCTTATTCTTAAGCGCCGGCTTCATCCTCGAGGAAGGGCTTCCCATGGAAACCCTTGGGAGGATCGTTAATTCCGTGGCGGATGCCTGCCGGGACGCCGGGGTCCAGCTGGTGACCGGCGACACCAAGGTGGTCGATAAAGGTCATGGTCATGGGATGTATATCAACACGACGGGAATCGGTTTAATTCCAGCGGGGGTAGTGATCGCGCCGGATCGAGCGCAGGTGGGCGATGTTGTGATTTTGAGCGGGACGATCGGCGACCATGGTATGGCCATCCTCTCCGTGCGTGAAGGTCTGGAATTCGAAACGCTGATCGAGAGCGACACCGCTCCGCTGCATGAGTTGGTTCAGGGCTTGCTCGCGGTGACGCGGCAAATACACTGCCTGCGGGATGCAACCCGAGGCGGTCTGGGGGCCGCGTTGAACGAACTTGCGATCAGCTCTCAGGTAGGGATCGAGATCGATGAACGTCATATCCCGGTGCGTCCGGCGGTGCAAGCGGCCTGCGAAATTTTGGGCCTCGATCCGTTCTACGTTGCCAATGAAGGCAAATGCGTGGCGATTCTGCCACGCGAGCAGGCAGAAGCAGCCCTGGCCGCCATGAGAGCTCATGCAACCGGACGGGAGGCGCAGATGATCGGCCAGGTGGTTGCCGATCACCCGGGAATGGTGGTGGCTCGGACGGGGATCGGGGCGCGCCGGGTGGTCGACTTACCGGCCGGAGAACTGCTGCCAAGGATTTGTTGACGTAATGCGTAATGCAATTCGTATTCCGTTCAGCCGAAGAGAGCAATCCGGATGCAGGTGGTATGATTAAAGGGTGGAGACTATGGGGATGTCAATTAGAAATCATGACGGATAAAACTGAAGCGTGGCAAAGGGAGGTTGATCGACCCGCGGTAAAGGTAACCGGTCGAGCTGAACGACATCGCCGCAGGGTAATTTTTGAGGGAGTGGTCGTCATTGCCCTGATGATCTTTATCGCGTTAACGGTCCTGGCATCAACGCGGGCTTACTTTCAGATCGACCTGGCGATCACTCAAGCGCTGCAGTCCTTACAGGCGCGCTGGTTTGCCTCTTTAATGGGTGCAGTCAGCTGGCCGGGTAACTGGCCGCAGTCGGTGATTGTGACTGGCCTGCTGATCCTGGGTATCTGGTGGGCCGGATTCAAACGGGCAACGGTCATCGGCGGACTCTGTGCGATTGGCGTGCAGCTGCTCAACTCGCTGGTTAAGATCAGCGTGCAGCGACCGAGACCGGCCGCCGACCTTGTAGATGTCTTCCGGGAATTGGGCACATTCAGCTTTCCGAGTGGTCATGTCATGTTTTACACAGGTTTCTTTGGCTTTTTGCTGTTCTTGGTCTATCGTTTGATAAAAGATTCTTGGAAGCGAATCGCATTAATGACGATATTCGGAGGGCTGGTGGCGCTGGTAGGCCTTTCACGCGTGTACCTGGGCGCGCATTGGGCAAGCGACGTTTTAGGCGGGTATATACTCGGCGGGGTATGGCTGCTCTTGACGGTAGAAGTGTATCGGCGAGGGCAGCGCAGGAGTGAGGAGGGCGTGTAAATTTCTATCTGGAAGTAGGCGCGGGCTGATGTTTGGAGGGCCTTGTTTTTTCGTGGTCTTCCTCGGCGACGTGTACCTGACGACTGGCTATGCGCGCTTCTATCGCCTCCTGGTAAACCGAGAGCATTTTTTGAGCCTGCTCCCTAATTGAATAGGCACGGGCCTTATCCAGGCCAGCCGCTCTCAGGCGATCCGCCAGCCCGGGATCATCGAGAATGCGGGAGATTGCCTGGGCGAGGGCCTGGCTGTCGTCCGGTGTGAGGAGTCCGTCTTTGCCATGCTCAATGACATCGCGAGTGCCGGTTGCATCCACTGCGGCGACAGGCAGCCCGGTCGCCATCGCTTCCAAGGTCACCAGACCCTGGGTTTCGGTGAGGGAGGAGAAGCAAAACAGGTCGGCTGCCTTGAGGTAGCACGGAATCTCCTCAAAGGGGACCTTGCCTACAAAATCCACCGAGGGGTCGATTCCAAGACTTTGAGTAAGCTCGACGAGATCCTTCCGGTAAGGACCGTCGCCCAGGATGACCAGGCGAACATCGGGATGTCTTTGAACAACCAGGGCAAAAGCCTGTAGCAGGCGACCCAAATTCTTTTCCTTGGCTAAACGGCCCACGGTGATCAGAACCGTTTGTTCTCCCCAGCCACGCTGCTGGCGGATGGAAGTGCCATCGGCACTCTCGTAAGGTTCCAATTCGATGCCCGTTGGGACAATGGTGATAGGCCCCTTCACATAATATTCTGAGAATAAGATATCTCGAATGCTCTTGCTTGGTACAACGATGTGGTGGCAGCGCCGCATATAGACGCGCAGCCACGAATCGATCGTGTTCTTGATGAATTCCTGGACGATTTCCTGATTCAACGGAAAGTAATGGCTATAGTCGCGGTAGCGGGTGTGAAAAGTGAAGACCAGGGGTAAATTATATTCTCGGGCCTTATTGGCGGCGGCCTGGCCGAGAAGAACCGGGTGGTGGCTGTGGA
>DATCIL010000688.1:0-8816 GCA_036507795.1 Anaerolineales bacterium
CTGGAATCGGCGGGGGTCAAGTGGGTGGCGGGCTATCCGCAGAACATCGAGAAAGGCCTTCCCTATATTTCCGGCCTTCTCATATTGAACGATCCCGAAACCGGCTTCCCGCTGGCGGTGATGGATTGCACGTGGATCACCGCCTACCGTACCGCTGCCGCTTCAGCTTTGTCGGCCAAATATCTTGCTCGCTCGGATAGCAGGGTGGCTGGTATCCTGGCGTGCGGTGTCCAAGGACGCACCAACCTGGAAGCGCTGGCTGCCCTTTTCTCAATCGAGCGTGTTTACGCCTATGACATTATGCCTGAGGTTCAGGAGCAGTATGTCGAAGAGATGTCACATCACCTCGGATTAGAAATCATCGGCGTGGAGCGACCTGAGAAAGCGGTCGTCGAAAGTGACCTGGTGGTAACCTCCGGTCCGATCTTGAAGTATCCAAAACCAACAATAGAAGCGGGCTGGCTTAAGCCGGGCGCCTTCGCCAGCGCAGTGGACTTCGATAGCTACTGGACGCCGGAAGCCATGGCTGAGATGGACAAGGTCAGCACGGATGACCATGCCCAGTTCCGCTATTATGAGGGCGCTGGCTATTTTCAAGATACCCCTCAACCATATGCTGATTTGGGCGAGATCGTTGTTGGCGATAAGCCGGGCAGGGAGCGATCTGATGAGCGTACGATGGCGATAAACCTCGGTCTGGCACTCGACGATATGGCAGTCGCGCCTGAGGTTTTCCGCCGCGCTAAAGAACGCGGCATCGGAGTCTGGTTGCCGTTATAATCTAAAATTATGCGAATATTGACCGAACATCAAGAAGAACTGCTTAAAACAGAACGGAAGCTGTTAAACGACCTGCGCATTACGCTAACGCGCTTCGGGTCCACCTCCGAAGATCAAAAAATATTGGGAGAATCGCTTGAACAGCTTGACGATCTGTTTTTGCTGGTCGTTGTCGGCGAATTCAATGCTGGCAAGAGCGCCTTTATCAATGCCCTGTTAGGGCAGAGAATGTTAGAAGAAGGCGTCACGCCTACTACGACTCATATTAATATCCTGCGCTACGGTGATAACCAGGAGCGTGAAATTGCCGACGAGCGCCAGATTATCCTAAGGCTGCCCTCTGATTTGCTCTCGGAAATTAGCATCGTAGACACCCCCGGCACCAACGCCATCATCCGTTCTCATGAGACCATTACCACAGAGTTTGTTCCCCGTTCTGATATGGTCCTCTTCCTCACCTCCGCCGACCGGCCTTTTACCGAGAGCGAACGGATTTTCATGCAGCGCATCCGTGATTGGGGGAAAAAGGTCGCCATCATCATTAACAAAATCGACATCCTGCAGAGCGAAACTGAACTCGATCAGGTTACCTCCTTTGTCGCAGAGAATGCCCAGCAGCTCTTGGGGGTGACTCCCGAGGTCTTTCCCATCAGCGCGCGTGAGGCGCTGCGCGCCAAGTTGGGAGAACCTGAATTGTGGTTGGTGAGCCGCTTTGAACCGCTCGAAAGCTACATCCGCGATACACTCGACGAGGGCAGCCGCCTGAGGCTTAAATTCCTCAACCCCTTAGGCGTCGCAATGCACCTGCTCGACAAGTACCTGCAGGTAATCGCCTCTCGCCTGGATTTACTCAAAGAGGATTTTGAGGTGCTCAACGATGTGGAAGCTCAGCTGGCAATGTACCGAGAGGACATGCGCCGCGATTTTGAGTTCCGTATGTCGGATATCGAGAACATTCTTTACGAGATGGAGCAGCGCGGCCAGGATTACTTCGATGACACTTTTCGTTTGGCGCGAGTGTTTGATCTGTTGAGCAAAGACCGCATTCGAAGGGAGTTCGAACAGCGCGTCATCGCTGACGGTCCCCGCCGAATAGAACAAAAGGTGAACGAATTAATCGATTGGTTGGTGGATTCGGATTTGCGCCAGTGGCAGGCGGTCACGGAACATTTAGCCGAGCGTCGCCGCCAGCACCAGGATCGCATTATCGGTGACGCTGGTGCTGGCAGCTTTCACTACGATCGCGAGCGGTTAATTGAAGGGGTTGGTCGTGAGGCCCTGCGCGTTGTGGAAACCTACGATAAAAGTCGCGAGGCGCAGAAAATTGCCGAAGGCGCTCAGACCGCCGTCGCAGCTTCCGCTGCCTTGGAGGTCGGTGCGATCGGGCTCGGAACCCTGGTGACATTACTGGCCACAACGGTGGCTGCCGATGTGACCGGCATCCTGATGGCCAGCTTGATCGCCGCTCTCGGCTTTTTTATCATTCCGGCTCGCCGGCGCCAGGCGAAAGCTGAGATGAAGTCCAAGGTTGCCTCCCTGCGCTCCCAGTTAGTCGACTCGCTGCGCAAACATTTCGAGAAGGAGATCGAGCGCAGCCTGCAAAATATCAACACCGCTATTGCCCCCTACACTCGCTTTGTCCGTTCCGAGCAGGACAAATTGGTGACAGCCCAGGGGGAACTTGACCAGATCAGGGCAAAACTCAACCAATTAAAAGCAAGTATTGAAGAAATTAAGTAGTCTAAAGCAGATTGCGCTGATTGCCCTGTTCGCCGGCGCTATCGCCATTGCTTTCGCCCCAATTTTTGTGCGGCTCAGCCAGGTGGGTCCTGTCGCCACCGCTTTTTGGCGCGTATCGCTGGCCTTACCCGCTCTATGGGCTTTGTCCGCTTTAGAAAGGCGGAGCGCCAACCTGGTACGCCAGCCGGTTTCCGGTTTCGATTTTCGCCGCTTAATCGCTGCCGGTCTGTTCTTCGCTGGTGATCTGGCCTTCTGGCACTGGTCGATCAAATTTACCACGGTGGCCAATGCCACCCTGCTGGCCAATTTCGCCCCCATCTTCGTCACTTTTGGCGGGTGGCTGCTGTTCAACCAGGCTGTGACATTTGGGTTTATCCTGAGTATGCTGGTTGCCTTTGCTGGCACGATTTTGATCGTCGGTGTTAGTTTCGGCCTCAGCCTTCAGCATCTGCTGGGCGACGGTCTGGGCATGGTAACCGCCGTGTTTTACGCGGCGTATATATTGGCCGTGAAAAACCTGCGCGGCGATTTTTCAACTGCTACCGTTATGGTATGGAGCAGCCTGGTCACCGCCATCGTCCTTTTGCCGGTCACCCTTTTGTTCGGCGAATCTCTATTTCCTTTTGATGTCCGGGGCTGGCTGGTACTTCTGGCCTTAGCGCTGATTTCCCAGGTCGGCGGGCAAGGCCTCATTGCCTACGCTCTCGCGCATCTGCCGGCATCCTTTTCATCGGTCACGCTGCTGGTTCAACCAGTGATGGCGACCATCTTTGCCTGGCTGATCCTGGCCGAAGCTCTCAATCCCCTGCAGGCGCTTGGTGGCCTTTTGGTACTCCTGGGCATTTTCTTCGCCCGCCGGGAATCCAGCTAAACCTTGCGAAGGTTCGACTGCCGGGATCGACACATGGGCGCAAAACCTTCGCCAGGTTATCTGTAAAAAATTTCGGTTTTCCTACAGCCACCCGCGCAACTCCATCGCCTGGATCACCCGGTTGATCGCAACCATGTAGGCGGCATCGCGCATAAACACACCCTCGCTGGCTGCCATCTGCAGCACGCTGTTGAATGCCTGAGTTATCTTGGTATCCAGCCGCTGGAGCACCTCATCCTTCGTCCAGTAATAATTCATATCGTTCTGAACGCCTTCAAAGTAAGACACGGTCACGCCGCCGGCATTGCATAGGAAGTCCGGGATGACGAAAACGCCATTGTTTTTAAATACCTGGTCGGCTTCCGGCGTGGTGGGACCATTGGCTCCCTCGGCGACCAGCTTCACCCGGTCGCTTATCCGTTGCACAGTTTCTTCGTTAATTTGCCCTTCCAGCGCGCCAGGAATTAATACATCCGCATCCTTCGTGATCCATTCTTCGCCGTCTTCAATTTCGTAGCCGGCCTCCTGGGCTTTTTCCTTATCGATGGTGCCGTATACATTCGTAATCGACTGTAGATAAGCGGGGTCGATGCCATCGCGCTTGCTGACTGTATATGCGGCATGATCATCACGATCCCAATATGAAACGCAGGCCACTTTTCCACCCAGCAACTGGGTAAATCCGAGCGCGGCGTATTGTGAGACATTGCCGAAGCCCTGGATGGCGGCTACGGATTTGTCCGGCTCCATCTTCAGGTGCTTCATGGCTTCCCGAACAGTGTAAATTACTCCGAAGCCGGTTGCCTCGGTGCGACCCAGCGATCCGCCGCTGCCCACCGGCTTGCCAGTGATAACGCCGGGCGTATATTGGCCGACCAGTTTAGAATACTCGTCCATCATCCAGCCCATCATGCGCGGGTTCGTTCCGACGTCCGGCGCTGGCACGTCCTGGCGTGGGCCAATGTTGCGCCAAATCTGGTCCACCCAGCCGCGCACCAGGTTCTCCTGCTCGCGGATGGACAGGGAAGCCGAATCAACCGCAACGCCGCCTTTGCCGCCTCCCAGTGGAATATCTGCTACAGCGGTTTTCCAGGTCATCCACATCGCCAGTGCCCGTACCGTGTCCATCGTTTCTGAAGGGTGGAAGCGGATGCCGCCTTTAGCAGGTCCGCGGGCGTCATTGTGCTGTACGCGGTAGCCGAAGAATACCCGGATCGTATCGTCGTCCATCCGCACAGGAATTTGAAACTTAAACTCTCTCGTCGGCCAACGCAGCATCTCGCCCACTTGTGGATCCAGGTTGAGTTGCCTGGCGACGTTATCAAACTGGCTTTGCGCCATTTGGAATGCGTTGATTGTTTCTGCCATGTAATTAAACTCCTGAAATGATTTAACTTAGCTTTTTAAAAGATATACGGGCACCTCGGTGTGGTGCCCGCAAATGCTCCTCGGAGCAGGGAAGATGTAGCCAAAACGACTCATGGGAAATGATCCTTTTCCGCTTTAAACCATCCGCACCTTTAACTTAATCGATGTGATAATTCCCGTCAAGTGACAAAAAGCATTACTTAGCTTTTTAGCTGCTCCAGCTTTCGATTCAATTCTTGTTCCACAACCTGCGGGTTGGCCTTCCCTTTGGTCGCCCGCATCACCTGGCCGAACAGCCAATTCGCTATGGTTTCTTTTCCGCCCAAATATTCTGCCACCTGGTTCGGATTTTCTTCCAGCACCTGTTCTACCATTTCGCTGATTGCCTCGGCATCTGAAATCTGCCTCAGCGCGCGGTCGGCGACGATCAAATCGCCGGTTTTACCTGTGGTAAACATCTCAGCCAGCACATTTTTAGCCGTATTCTGGTTGATATCTCCATTGGCGACCATCATCAGCAGCTCCGCCAGTGCTTCTGGACCTACCCGAGCATCTTCGATACTGGCGCCGGCCTGGTTGAGCAAGCTGAACAGTTCTCCGGAAATCCAATTGGAGATCATTTTCGCTGAAGGCCTTTCGGGCGCCTCCTTGCTCATCCGGCCAGCGGCTGCCACCGTTTCCTCAAAATAATCCGCTACGGCTTTCTCTGCTACAAGTACGCTGGCGTCGTATTCACCCAGATCGTACTGCTCTTTGAAGCGATGGAACTTCTCAATCGGCAGTTCAGGCAGGCTGGCGCGCACCCGCTCGATCCATTCCTGGTCAATTACGAGCGGCGGCAGGTCCGGTTCTGGGAAGTAGCGGTAGTCCTCCTCTACTTCCTTGACCCGCTGCGTGAAGGTCACTTCCTTCTGATCATCCCAACCTACGGTTTCCTGGATAATCGGTTTGCCTTTGCGCAGCAGTTCGCTCTGGCGGTGAATTTCGTAATCTACCGAGCGTTCCAACGCCCGGAAGCTGTTCAAGTTCTTGATCTCCACCCTTGTGCCCAGGCGCTCCTCTCCGATAGGTTTCACCGAGACGTTGGGCTCGATGCGGATCACGCCTTTTTGCATGTCCCCGGAGTTGACTCCCAGGTAGCGCAATATGGAGCGCAGCCCGGTCGCATAGGCCCGCACTTCCTCCGCGGACCTCAAATCTGGTTCCGAGACGATCTCCAACAGGGGGATGCCTGCCCGGTTCAAGTCAACCAGTGAATAGGATGCTCCATTCTTGGTCACGTGGGTTAGCTTCCCGGTATCCTCTTCCAGGTGCACCCTCCGGATGCGGATTACCTTTTCTCCCTGGCTCGTCAGGATGGTCAACTTCCCGTTTTTCGCCAATGGCTGTTCGTACTGTGAGATCTGGTAGCCTTTAGGTAGATCCGGGTAAAAGTAGTTCTTGCGAGCGAATATGCTCGTCGTCTTGATTTCGCATTGGAGCGCCAGCGCTACCCGTAATGCATACTCCACTGCGCGTTGGTTCACTACGGGCAGCACGCCCGGCATGCCGGAACAGATTGGGCAAACTGCAATGTTTGGTTCTGCAACCGTAGGGTCTACCACCGGGCAGGCACAAAACATTTTCGACTCGGTTTCTAATTCGGCGTGTATTTCTAAGCCGATTACTGGTTCAAATCCAAGCATCATGACTTATCCGTAGCGGCGCATGAACCTTTCCAGGCGCCGCAGCGCTTCCTCGATTTTTTCATAAGCGGTCGCATAAGAACAGCGTACGTAGCCTTCGCCGCCGGACCCGAAGCCAGAGCCAGGAACCACGGCGACGCGTTCCTCCTCCAATAACTTTTGGGCGAAAGTTTCGTCGTCCATCCCGGACGCCGCAATGCTTGGAAAAGCGTAAAATGCGCCGTGGGGTTCAACCGTTGCCAGGCCAAGGTCGTTCAATCCCGAGACAATCAACTTTCGTCGCCGGTTGTACTCGGACCGCATTTCTTCCACGTGCTTATGACCATGTTTTAGAGCCACAATGGCAGCCGCTTGAGCCGTCGTAGGCGCGGACATAATCGTATACTGGTGCACGCGCAGCAAGCCTTGCAGGATGCCTGCCGGCGCAGCCGCAAATCCGATCCTCCAGCCGGTCATGGCATAGTTCTTTGAGAAGCCTCCCAGTAAAATAGTTCGCTCCCACATCCCAGGTAAAGCCGGGAAACAGACGTGCGGCACTTCATAAACCAGCTGGTCGTAGAGTTCGTCGGAGATTACGATTAGATCGTGCTTCTCGGCGATCCCGGCTAACGCCAGGAGGGTTTCTCTCGAGGCCACTGCGCCGGTCGGGTTGTTCGGATAGGCGATCAGAACGGCTTTCGTGCGTGGGTTGATGGCTGCTTCCAACGCAGAGGGGCGCAGCTGGAAAAGATCCTCCGCAAAAGTGGGCAGCTCAAACGGCACACCGCCCGCCAGGGCTGCCTCAGCCTGGTAGGACACAAAGCATGGCGTGGGAATGATCACCTCATCCCCGGGATCCAGCAGGGCAGTCATCGCCAAATACAGCGCTTCCGAAACTCCCACCGTGATCACGATTTCCTTCACGGGGTCATAGGTTACCCCGTAGCGCTTTTCCAAATGCTCCGCCAGCGCTGTTCGGAGCTCCATCAAGCCTGAATTGGAGGTATAGTGGGTCGCGCCTTCTCTTAAGGAATGAATTCCAGCTTCTAAAATCGGTGCCGGACTGACAAAATCTGGTTCACCGATTCCCAGCGAAAGGACATCATCCATCGTAGCAGCGATGTCAAAGAACCTGCGGATTGCTGATGGTTTTAAACTGACCACCCGTTCGGATAGATAGCGTCGGTTCACGTTGGCTCCTTTACTTAGTATCGGACATCAGTTTGATGTTCCACTCCTCGGCGATTTCATCGTAAACCAATTCAAACTCGCGTTCGTCGGACACGCGCACCCGAAATCCTTTCTTGCCAGGCATCCGCCAGCGATCCAGGATCTTATCGATTTCCAGCCGCTCGTCTTCCCAGCTCAGTACCCTGGGGCGCTCCGCATATTCGTATCCGGAATACTCCCAGACTTGGTTCTTCATAACGTAACGACGGTTTGGTCACCGGCATTCACCATACCCGCCCGGCGCCGGATTTCAGCCTTCCGACCGATCAGCGAACTTTCCAGGATGACATCTTTGACCTGCGCCTCCTCCTCAAGGATTGAATCGCGCAAGATGCTGGATTCGACCCGGCAGCCGGCGCCGATAGAGACATAAGGTCCCACGATAGAGTTGATCACTTCGGCGGAGGGATGGATAAAGACTGGGGGAATGATCACTACTCTGTCGCGGCGGGCAGCTTCTTCACTATTCCCGCTGCCGTTCTCCAACAGATAATGGTTCGTCTCGAGTAATGCTTCGGGGGTGCCGGCGTCCAACCACACATCTACTTCTTCCGTGCGCATTCTCAGGCCTTCCTCCAATAAGATATTCACTGCATCCGCCAGGTAATACTCTCCTTTGAGCTCCAGGCCGCGCTGCATTTGCGCTTCGATTGCTGCAAGCAAGTCCTCGGCGCCTTTGAAATAGTAGAATCCCACAACCGCTAAGTTATTGCTCAGGTCTTCCGGTTTCTCAATGATCTTCTTTACGCAACCTTCCTCGTCGACTACTGCAACCCCGAAGCGTCGTGGATCGTCCACTTGTTTAACCCAGGCCACAGCATCTGCAGTTTCATCTTTTAGAAAGGAAAGATCGGTTTCGATCAATGTGTCCGCAAAGATCACCAACAGAGGGCCAGAGAGATAATCGCGCGCCAGCGAAATGGCGTGCGATTGTCCGCGCGGGTTATCTTGCGTCACATAATGTGAATTGACGTCCGGGTAGTTTTCTTCCATGTGTTCTTCGATCTGCTCCGCAAGGTAACCGACGATGTTGATCAGCTCGATGTTCCAGCCTTCGGGAATGGTTTTTAGCGTGTCGAGCACATGGTCAAGCACTGCTTTACCGGCTACGCTGACCAGCTGCTTCGGTTTGCTCCATGTATGTGGTCGCAGGCGCGTGCCCA
>DATCIL010000689.1:0-9771 GCA_036507795.1 Anaerolineales bacterium
CGCTTTCATCCGCGCTGCCCGCTGGCCGAAGCCCGCTGCAGAGAAGTCGATCCGGCCTTCGTGACGATCGGCCCGGGACATGAGGCGGCTTGTTTGTTGTTGAGCCAGGACGCGGAGCGCGCCGAATTTGTGGTTTAATTCGGATTTGAACACATTACACGAATCAATTCAGGAGAGACTTTACATGTATGAAAATCCACTGGTGGCCAGTGTCCGAAGTGTTAATGACAATGCCAACATTATTGAGATTCAAGGCGATGTTACCGCCAATGGTGAAGGGGCACTGATGGAGGCCTACAACCAGGCGAGTTCGAAAGGTGCTGAATTCATCCTCCTTAATTTCAGCGAGATGGAATACATGAACAGCTCCGGCATCGGTCTGCTGGTGACGATCTTGATCCGGGCGCAGCGCCAGGGGCAAAAGCTGCTGGCCTACGGATTGAAAGAACACTTCCGCAAAACCTTTGAGCTTACCCGGCTGAACGAGGCTATCAAGTGTTATTCGAGTGAGAAAGAAGCGCTGGAAGCGGCTGTACCTGCGATCCGCTAGGGATCCTGATTACGCTATTCTTTTCTCGCAAAGGAATCTAGTGAGATGGAAACACCATCAGTTGACCCGCCTTCAGACGAGCCAATCCCGGAAGAGGTTATGCTCCGAGATGCCGCTCATTGGGCAAAGCCCACCTCCCGGTTGAAGGTCCAAGACCTGCCTCCCGGAGCCATTAATCTAAACCTGGAGGGCCGCCAGTTGACCAACCCGATGCACGGATTTGGACAGTTGTGGCGAAAGACCTACAAAGTGCGCTTGAGCGGGGTAAACGCCACGTCCGGGAGAAGTGCTCAAGACGTGGAAGGAAAACTAAGTTTCGTCCACGAGCCCATTCATAAATAACTGTCGAACCAATCCAGCGTCCGCCTCCAGGCGTCGCGGGCCGCCTCCGGGTTGTAGCGTGGCCCGGTATCGTTGTGAAAGGCGTGATCGGCGTCTGGGTAGATCACTTTCTCGTAGATCTTATTGTTCTGCTGCATGGCCTCTTCGATGGCGGGTATCCCCTGGTTGATGCGCTGGTCGCGTTCGCCATAAATTGCCAGGACCGCCGCCTGAATGTTCGGGACATCTTCAACCGGAGGATGAGGCCCGTAGAAAGGTACTGCGGCGCGCAGCTCTGGCATCCTGGTTGCCATAAGCCAGGTCACACCGCCGCCAAAACAAAAGCCCACCATTCCCACCCGGTCCGCTTGGGCGAATGGCTGATCCTGCAGGTAGCGCCAGCCGTTCAGGAAATCCTGGACAAACTGGTCTGAGGGGGTATTGCCCAAAATGCCGGGCACCTCGTCGGAACTCAAATCTGCCGTTCCACCATTGCGCGACAACAGATCGACGGCCAGAGCGACATAGCCGGCCCTGGCCAGGCGCCGGGTCACGTCCTTGATGTGGTCCGTTAAGCCGCGGTTTTCATGGCAAACCAGTACAACAGGAAAAGATCCTTCCTTGTTGGGTCGTGCCAGATAACCTAAAATGATAGCGCCGTTCGAAGGGAATTGGATGTCGGCCGCCTGGACTTCCGGGTCATCCGGGCTTACTGTGCCGTGTGCTGTAGAGCCGGCCCCTTCCGACGGGGGTGTTTCCGTCGATGCCATTGTTGTTTCGGTTGCCGCTTCGGTCGCTATGGGCCCGGGCGAAGCGGCGGCGGCCGCGGTCGCTTCGCCGGTGGGCATTGCTGGTGTAGCGGAAGGCGAAGGAGCGAGTTCATCCTGCGCGAGTGGTGTACAAGCGGCCAGGATGGAATTCGCCAAAAACATACTTCCCGTGACTCCGGCGATTAATTTCAAGGCCTCCCGGCGGGAAATCCGCCCTTCCTGGTACTCCTCGGCAAACTCCTCGGCCAGGTATTGCTGGAATATGTTCATTTCTTACCTCCTTTGGCTAAAACCTGTGACTAAACCACAGATTCCCACAGATCAACACAAACCACAGATTCACACAGATAAACACTGATAGTGGCTGATTCTGATTAGTATTCTGACAGGGCATCTGTGTCTATCTGTGGTTATAAACTCCGATTTGCTAGTGTCCGGAATTCGCCAGGGGCAGCTTAACGATAAATTTAGATCCCTGGTTGAGCTCACTTTCAACGCCCACATGGCCTCCGTGGGCTTCGGCGATCTGTTGTACGATTGAAAGACCCAGCCCGCTTCCGGCAGTGGCCTGGCCGTTTGGCTGGGCGTTTTCCAAATCCAGCGCGTTGTGCGAGCGGGCTCGATCAACTTGATAAAACCGGTCGAAGATGTGCGGGAGATGCTCGGGAGCGATGCCAGGCCCGTTATCCTCGATGCTTATCCAGCCAACCCCCTTTGGAGCATCCAGCGCATCCCTTTGGAGGCCGGTCCGGACGCGTACGCGCGGTTCTGCGCCATCCGCGTACTTAATGGCGTTCTCGATCAAGTTGGTTATCATCTGGCTGAGATATTGCCGGTCGGCGGAAATCTTCAATTCAAGCAGCTCTCCGGTCGTAAGGTCCACTTCGCTTCGTTCGGCCAATGGGATCAATCGTTCCACAACTTCCAGGGCGATATCGCTCAGATCCAGCTCTTCAAAATTGAAGACGGCCTGGCCGGCATCCATGCGAGATAGGGTCAGAAGATTGTTAACCAGGCGCGTCATCAACTCGTTTTCGGACTGAATGACCCTCAAAGCGCGCTCGTATTCCTGCCGAGTTCGCCGGGCAGCCAGGGCCCGGCCGGTTTCCAAATTGATGATGGTCAAGGGGGTTCTGAGTTCGTGGCTGGCATCGGCGGTGAACTGTCGCTGGCGGCTAAACGCGGCTTGAAGCCTGGTGAGCATTCCGTCAAACGTATCGGCCAACTCACCCAATTCGTCCTTTGTGCCAAGGTTTAAGCGATGGCTGAGATCGGTCTCGCTGATCTCCCGGGCCGCCCGGGTGATCGTTCTTACCGGGCGCATCGCCCGGTCTGCCAGCCAATATCCCCCAGCCAGTGCGATGGCCAGCGTGGCGATGTTTCCAAAACCCAGAGTAAGTAACAAACGATCCATCTGGCCGGTTGGATCGATCGGGCTGCCCAGGATAAGAGAACCGATTACAGCATGGTTGAAGGTTATGGGCGCCACGACGAACAGATAATCTTCTCGGGTCGTCTCTTCTCCGGACGAGGCTTCCGCGACTGTATAAGAGAAGGGACCCTGGTAAATCCCTTCCGTTATGCCCGCGCTGGCCAGCTCGGCTATATTGTTGTCGCTGATCGGTCCGGCTTTTTGGACAACCTCTCCTTCCGAATTTACCAGGGCCAGGATGTCGTTTTCCTGAAGCAAATATCCTTCATTTTCTGCTCCGGTTTCCGATAGCAGGCGCTTCTTTTCAAAATATTCCCTGGCTCCATAATTCAGATAATCCTCCAGTTTGCGCGTTTTGGATTTCAAACGGTCCACTGTCTCGTTTTGCATATCACGCGCCTGGCGCGCATACACGAATCCGCTGAAGGCCAACATCACGGCGGCCAGGATGACTGTGAACCACAAAGCCAGCCTGAAACGGATGCTGCGCACAAGCAAGGCCATATTTATTGGAAAGCGCCGGCTGAGCCCCTGCAACTTTTCTTCCATTTATTTCTCGGGTGGCTTCCGCAGACGGTAGCCGCTGCCGCGTACGGTCTCGAAAAATTTACGTTCGAAAGGATCGTCGATTTTCCTGCGCAAACGGCGGATATAGACGTCAATCACGTTCGATCTGGCCTGGAAATCGTAGTTCCAAATGTGGCTTTCTGCCATTTCACGGGTAATTAGCCGGTTGGGGTTACGCATGAAATATTCCAGCAGCGCATATTCTTTCGCTGTCAGCTCGATGGGTCGCCCGCCTCGTTCCACGAAATGAGTGGCGGGATCTACCGTCATGTTGCCTGCCGTAAGGATATTGGATTTGTCCGGCGCTTCCCGGCGAAAGAGCGCTCGCAGGCGGGCTCGCAATTCTTCGATTGCAAAGGGTTTGACCAGGTAGTCATCCGCGCCGCTATCCAAACCTTTGACCCGGTCTTCCAGCGCATCTCTGGCAGTCAGCATGATGATTGGCGCATTCACCCGCTGGTTGCGGAGCTCTCGGCACACTTCCACGCCATCTTTCCTGGGCAGCATGAGATCCAGGATGATGGCGTCGTAATCGGTACTTAAAGCCAGTTCTTCGCCTTCCTCGCCGTCAAACGCCGCGTCGACCGCATAGCCATCGTCCATCAGGCTCAACTTGAGCGAGTGGTTTAAGCGGCGGTTATCTTCAATCAGCAAAATGCGCACTTTTGTCCATCTCTTTTGGCATTCTGAGCTCATCAAAAACTGGGGGAAGCCCTCATTTTTTTTAGAGGTTACCATTTTTCATTATAACGCCCGAAGATGAAAACCAGATGACAGGCCTCAGTAATTCTCATAGTGTCACTGCGAGGCGTTCTCTGCCGGAGCAATCTCCTCCAGGCCGTGCAGGAGATTGCGGCAGCGGAGAACGCTGCTTCGCCTTCGGCTCTTAAGAAACTGTTACTGCGAGTCGTGTTCTTTGCAGCTGCAGTGTTCATTAACGGCCAGCCGGGAGATTGCTTCGCCTTCGGCTCGCAATGACAGTTTCCTCGGGTAAGAAGAGCGCTGGCGCTGTGGAGTTACTGGCAATGACAGTCTCCTCGGATAAGAAGAGCGCTGGCGCTGTGGAGTTACTCGCAATGACGGTTTCCTCGGGCAAGAAGAGCGCTGGCGCTGTGGAGTTACTCGCAATGACACTATGGCAAGAACGTCAGGAAGAGCCTGAGGAAATAAATAGACGAAGATAAATATTGTTCATTTCATCTTGCCGTCATCTTGCCCTGCTATACTGCGGAAAAATTGTTCTCATATTGGATGAGAACCTGGAAGGAGAGTTTTGATGATTACCAGAAAATGGCTGATCCCACTGGCGCTGCTCCCCGTGCTGCTCCTGGCAGCCTGCGGGACACAGTCCCTATCTTTGAATGCGGCTAATCTGCCTGAATCGGACGCCTTCGCCGTCCAAGAAACCACGCCGGTTGGAGATTCTGGATCGATCAGTTTGGTGGACCTTCAAGATACTTTTGAGCAGATCTACCGGGAAGTGAACCCCTCCGTCGTAAATATTCAGGTGGCGGCGGGCGCATCTGCTGAATCGGCAGGCCTCCAGACCGGGCTGGGTTCCGGTTTTGTCTGGGATCAGGCCGGTCATATTGTAACGAACAACCATGTAATCGAGGGAGCCAACCAGATCCGAGTGACGTTTGCCGACGGCTCGGTCTTCGATGCCGATTTGGTTGGCTCTGATCCCTACAGCGACCTGGCTGTCATCCAAGTTGATGCGCCGGCGGATCGGCTGCATCCCATCGAGCTGGCGGATTCGAGCCTGGTGAGGGTAGGGCAGCTGGCAATTGCGATTGGCAATCCATTTGGCCTGCAGGGCACCATGACCCAGGGAATTGTCAGTGGGCTGTCACGTTCCTTGACCGTGGATCAGGATGGCTCCAGCGGTGGGTTGACCGGCCGTTATTCCATTCCGGACATTATCCAGACGGATGCTTCCATAAATCCGGGGAATTCCGGAGGGGTGCTCGTGGACGATCAGGCCAGGCTGCTCGGCGTTACCTCCGCCATTGCGACGACCACCCAGGCAAATTCGGGGGTCGGCTTCGTCATCCCGGCTTCCATCGTGCAGAAGGTGGTGCCCTCGCTGATCGAAACTGGCAGTTTTGAGCATTCGTGGATGGGTATAGTCGGGCGGGCGGTCACCCCTGACCTGGCCGAAGCCATGAACTTGCCCGAAGATCAGAACGGTATCCTGGTGCTCGGCGTTACGCCCCGCGGTCCCGCGGCGAATGCCGGGATCAGCGCCGGGACTCGCGAGGCCTCGATCAATGGAGAGCCCGTGAATTTGGGCGGAGACGTGATCACCGCCATCGACGGTCAGGCTGTCAAACGCTTTGAAGATATGGTATCTTACTTGTTCAATAAAACTGCCGTCGGACAAACGGTCGAGCTTACTATTCTTCGCGCCGGAAATGAGGAGACCGTCGAGCTGATTTTGGGGGCGCGGCCGGATTGAGGAGGTTCGAAAGCGGAGTGATGCACGAATTATTGTTGATGAAAGATAAATTAAAGCCAGGACAGATTTAGAAGTGAGCGAGATATGATTCGGATAAAATTTCTTGAATATCTAATATTGGCAGTCCTCGCCCTCTTTATAGCGAGCTGCTCCCCAACTGTCGCAACCTCCGCACCCACCGACCGGGCTGCCGCTTCACCGACTGCTCCGGCCGAAGCAGCAAGCGCGACGCCGACGCAAGCGGCCGCCGCTGCGTCTCCCACGCCGCCCGCCGACGAGGAACCATCTGGCTCACCATCTACGCCGACGGCGGGCCTGGAAGCCGGCGCGCTAACGGGCGCGGTTCGATTTGTCGTTGTGCCCGAGGAAAGCGAAGCGCGCTACCGGGTGCGCGAGCAGCTGGCCGGCGTCTCGCTGCCCAGCGATGCCGTGGGCGTAACGCAGGCTATCTCGGGAACCGTGGTGATCAATCCGGACGGCTCAATCGATGCTTCGCAGAGCCGCTTTGTGGTCGATCTCAGCACGCTGCGCAGCGATGAGTCCCGCCGGGATAATTTTTTGCGCCAAAACACATTGCTGACCAATCAATACCCGAATGCGGTGTTCGTGCCGGCGCAGGTATCCGGACTTCCTGCCGAGATCCCCGAATCCGGCGAGGTCTCCTTTACTTTGACAGGCGACCTGACGCTCCTGGATGTGACCAGGTCAGTGGATTGGGACCTAACGGCCAGAATCGAGGGGGATAAGGTCATCGGACAGGCGACGACCAGCTTCACGTTTGATGACTTTAACCTGGTTCAACCGCGGGTACAATCGGTGCTGAGCGTTGAAGACATGATCCGGCTGGAAGCCGATGTCACGCTCCAGCGCGCGGAGGACTGATCGATGCAAAAGAAGTTTCTCCTCTTCCTGTTGGCGCTTGCAGTGCTTGCGGCCTGCAGCGGTCCAGCGCCCGGCGATGTAAGCCCGGTTGCGCCGCTTTCAGCAGAAACAATCCCTGCCAGCACGAGCCCACCACCCGCCGATACGTTGCCCGCCCCGGTGGATACTGCCGTCCAGACTGAGCCGGCAGACACGGCCACGGTCCAAGCCGAGCTGGCCGAGCCGGACTCCGGCGAAGCCCTAACTCCAGGGCCGGATTGCACCAGCCCCGCCGCGCCGACGCCGGCCATGACCGAAGGCCCGTACTACACATCGGGATCACCCGAGAGAACTTCCCTGCTCGAACCGGGCATGACCGGAACCAGGTTGGTGATCACCGGTTATGTCCTGACGACGGATTGTGAACCTATCCCGGGCGCGCTGCTCGATTTCTGGCAGGCGGACGACCAGGGCCAGTACGACAATGCCGGCTACCGGCTGCGCGGGCACCAGTTCACAGATGAGGCTGGACGCTACCAATTGGAGACCATCTCGCCGGGTATTTACCCCGGCAGGACGGCCCATATCCATGTCAAGGTTCAAGCGCCGGATGGTCCCGTGCTGACGTCCCAACTCTTCTTGCCGGACGTTCCGGATAATCAAACAGACCGTATCTTTTCTCCGCAGTTGGTGATGAATGTTGAGGATACACAGGATGTCAAACTGGCCACGTTCAATTTTGTCCTGGATAGCCGCTAGCGCTGCCTGCGGGCTTGCAATGCCCTTCCGCGCCCTGGTCTTCGCCTTGCTGGCGCTGACCGCCGCTTGTAGTATGTTGACCCCTGCGCTGGATCCGGAGCTGCCGTCTGATCAATCCGGCCAGGCTGATTTCGCGGGGCTGACGCCCGCCTCAACCTCGGCGATGGCAGGATTTGCCCAAACTACTCCGGCGGCGCTGGCTCCCGCGGCCTCCGCGACCGCCGCACCGACCTCTACGCCCACCGCGACTGCCACGGCGACGCCCAGTCCAACACCAACCCTGCACCCAATGAACATCCTGGCGCAGCGCCAGACCCCCTATCCGGGCAGCGAGATCACCATTGAGGAAACGCTGGAACCGGGAGCCAACTACAGCCGTTACATCGCCTCCTATCAATCTGAAGGTTTGAAGATCTACGCCCTGCTGACGGTGCCGTACGGCGATACCCCTGAGACGGGTTGGCCGGCCATCGTCTTCAACCATGGCTACATCCCACCCAACGTTTACCGCACCACCGAGCGCTACATCGCTTACGTGGATTCGCTGGCGAGCCACGGGTACATCGTCTTCCGCATCGATTACCGTGGCCATGACCGTTCGGAAGGCATGGCAACCGGCGCCTACGGTAATCCCGGCTATACAGTGGATGTGCTCAATGCCGTCGCTGCGCTAAAAGGTTTCCCCCAGGCGGATCCCGGCCGCATCGGCATGTGGGGCCATTCCATGGGCGGTTATCTGACTCTGCGGGCGATGGTGGTCTCCCCGGACGTCAAGGCCGGCGTGATCTGGGCCGGAGTGGTCGCTTCGTACCCGGACCTGCTGACCCGCTGGCGGCGCGGCAGCGGGCCGACGTCTACGCCAGGCCCGACCGGGGGACGCCGCTGGCGCAACGCCTGGCTAGACCAGTTTGGCTCGCCGGAAGAAAACCCGGACTTCTGGAATGCGGTTTCAGCCAATTCGTATTTGCAGGATATTTCCGGCCCGGTGCAGCTGCACCACGGCACCGCCGACCACAGCGTGCCGCTGGAGTTTTCCGAGATCCTCTACCAGCAGCTGCAGGGTGCCGGGAAGCCGGCTGAGCTGTACACCTATGAAGGAGACGACCACAACATTTCCAATTCCTTCAGCATCGCCATGACCCGCAGCATTGAGTTTTTTGACCGGTACCTGAAGTAGAGGGGGAGAGAGGGGGATGTGGTGACGGGAAGAGGGCGTTTTTTATTTCCCGCCTCCCAGTTTTCTCAATAAATCTTCGACTTGCACTCCCTCCAGGTTGGGCAAGACGAGGCCGGCTTTGCCGACCCGCTCTTTGGGCCCGATGCCGATCGTGAGCATCCCGGCTCTCTGGGCCGCCTCTATTCCGGCTGCAGCATCTTCGACTACGACGCAGGTTTCCGCCGGAACTCCCAGCTTCTCGGCTGTATAAAGAAACAGGTCCGGTGCCGGTTTCGTGCGCCGTACACTGTGCCCGTCGGCCAATACGTCAACCGCGCCAAGCAGGCCCAACCGGCGGGCGACTTCCCCGGCGTTCTTGCTAGCGGAGGCGATGGCCACCATCAGCCCCGCTGCGCGGATGTCTGCCAAGAGCTGCCGCGCCCCAGAAAGGACTTCGTCCGGGGCCATTTGTCGGATCTTGTCCAGGTAGTAGCTGTTTTTGCGCTCCATCCACCTTAAGGCCTGCTCTTCGGAGATCGTCCGCCCATCCAAAAGCAGGTTGAGCGACTCGCGCCGCGACACTCCGCGTAATGCCTCGTTCCTCTCTCTATCGAAAGGGATGCCTTCTTCCTCGGCCAACTGCCTCCAGGCCTGGTAGTGGTACTCTGCCGTGTCGGTTAGCACGCCGTCCAGATCGAAGATAAAAGCGCGGATGGGCATGGCTATCGCCTCAACATGGATGTATTCGACGTACGGACTTTATATCCTGTATCCTCTTTCCGGATGTCTACGCGATGTTGCTCCCCGCGATGGTAGAACTTAAATGCCAGGCGTCTCCAGTGTTCCGGAAGTCGAGGATTCACAGCCCAACCTTCCTTGCCGAACTCCAGTCCGGCG
>DATCIL010000690.1:0-9451 GCA_036507795.1 Anaerolineales bacterium
GGAGGTGCTCTTAGCAGGGAGCAGATTTGGAACGAGCAAGTAAGCCAGCCCGTAGAATGAGCCAACAACCAGCGCCACCAGCACGTAGGCCGCGCTGCGGTTCACGTAGCGTTCGATGCGAATCAGCCTGTATCGCAAGATGGCGTAGCCGTATCCCAGAGGAAGCGCCGGCAGGAAAAGGAAGGTGACTTCATAAGGCAGCAGGTACTGGCCGGTCAGGGCATCCGGCATCAGCGAAAGCAGCACAAAGGGCAAGAAAGCGATCAGCGCGCCCAGTCCGGCGATCCTGGTCCTGCGGCGAAACTCGATGGTTTCTCCATCACGAGAAGCGACCACCAAAACCCCAGCCGCGGCGACCAACGTAAGCCCCAACCAGATGTATTTGACGGCGAGCAAGGGACCGGGAGCGGCCAGATTCAGCCGCCACAACTCGAGCAGGCTGAACAGGAAGGCCAGAACGTATAAAAAGATAAAAGGCCGCATACGTTTATTTACACGGATATAGCCACCCAGCAGGAGATGGGTGTGGAGCGTCACCGGGCCGATCCACCAAAGCAGCACATTGAAAGCCCAGCCGGCCCACAGCGGGCCATGAGCAGAGATGGAACCGAGGCCCAATACGAGAGCAAACAGCTGGCAGAGCACAAAAAACATAACAGATAGCCTGCCGGGCCGGCCAAACGCCAGGATCAGTGCGCCCGGCATCCAAAAAGAAAAAGCAACCAGCAAAGTTGAGAGGCGCTTAAAGATGGTCAACAGGGGTGGACGGTCCAAACGCAGCGTAACTTCAATGAGGTTCGTATCCCTTTCTATTGATAAAATAGCCAGGGTGCCCGCTTCTCTAGCGGGAAAATCACGCGCCTGGTAGACGTCCACGCCATCAATAGAGAGAATCCGATCACCGGCCTGGAACAAGTTCGCCGCAGGACCTTGCGGGTCAATATCAGACACGATTCCGGTGGTAAACGACCAGATAAGACCGCTGTAAGGCTGCCGGAGTAGAATCACCGCCGCCCAAATGAGAACCAGGGGTATGAATAACACCAGCAGGAAGGGAAGGGATTTCCTGGAGGCGACCGAATTCGGGCGAAGAAAACGCCAGGCCAGTGTATTCATCCCTGAACCTGCTTTATACCCTTGTCTTCAGCGATCCGCGCGAGGCGATCCAGGATGTTCAAAAGCTCCTCTCTGTGGGGTTCGTTCATAGGCAGCCCGTTCAGCGCGGCTTTAGCCTGCTGCCGGTGTTTCTCAGCCTCGAGCATCAAGTAGATCAAGCCACCACACGACAGGATCAACCGGCGCGCGCTGGCTTCACTGTTTTTGTTTTTAGCCAGTATAAGCTGCTTCAAAATGGTCGTGTCCGCGGGCGGCAGCACGCTCAAGGCAAAGGCGACCGGTAAGGTGACCTTACCATTCGCCAGATCACTGTTGCTTCCATCCTTACCCCACAACCCTTCGATGTCATTGGCGATCTGGATCAAGATCCCTAAATGGCGCCCATATATCGTCATTGATTCTAGCAAGTCTGGTTCGTCGGTTGCGGCGCGAGCTCCGATCCAGCATGCCAACGCGAAGAAATCGCCGGATTTAGCTGCCACACTTTGCCAGACTTGCGATAAATCCGGCACCCGGATGGTTAGATCCACATGTTGGCCGGCGCACACTTTGAGCGCCATGCGGTTGAAAGTTACCAGCAGCGAGTTCAGAGTGGCAAGGTCAAACTTTTCTTCGCCAGCCAGTTTAGACAGGATCAGCCCGGCGTTGAGGATCAATCCGGTGGTTACGTTAATCAGAACATTCTCCTCTAACCCAGTGGAGGGAATATTATCAACCTCCTGATCCTCAATCTTATCGAGCACGTAGAAAGCAGCATAGAGAAGTAACCAGGCTGCATTAACTTCAACCGCATTCTTCCATTCACCCCCGAACGTCGAACAAACCACGCAGGGTAAATTTAGCAAACTAAACTGTTGAGGCTGTCCCTCACAGTCCAGTTGTAGATTCCATAAACCTGACAATACCGTGGAAATAGCCGCGTTGTAGGCTGAGTCTGGGTTTTCCTCGAGCCAAAATTTATCCAGCCATTCCTGAATTTTACCAGCCGTCTGCAAGCCGCTTCATCCCGTCCACCAGCGTCCTTCTGTAGGTGGGGATTCGATGGTGGCGCACAAATTATCCAGGCAATAGCTCCTGGAAACAAATTTTTCTAATGCGGACAAATCGGCGGGGGATAAATGCTGAACTGCCTTAATTTTCACATCTGGAAGATGTCCTCGGAGTTCAGCAGCCAACTGGTGATCGGTTGCCAGGCGATAGGCAATCGATGCGAGATGCAATGGTGATTCGTTGTAATCCATTTTGGAAGCCTCCTTCCCTAGGCTGTTAGATCGTGCTACCAGTATAGTTGATTTTATTGTTTAGTCAACTGTGGAAATCCCCAGGTAAAACCTGGGGGAATCCCTGGGTAGAAAAACTGGGGGAATCCCCAGGTGACAATTCGGACCAAATTAGTTATATTAGTCGAAATTGTTCTAAGCCGAGCTGGCTTTCTGGGTATACAGCGTTTTGAGCGTGGCTATATGTTTGCTCCGATGGTCATTGTGAGATTGCAACCCATAGACCTGATCACAGATTCAATTTATGAATGCTTTTCTTTTGGTAAGCATCCTCACATCTTCGGTCTATCGATCAATGACGAATAACTCTTTAATGCTTCACAACCGATTAAATGTGCGAGAATTTATGCCATAGATCAGCTGACGAGAGAATCATTAAGAGGATTTATCATGGAGACGAACGATCCAATTTCTATACCTGAGGATGGAACAATTAACAAGCTGGACGAACTAGTAGCTAAGGGGACACAGGCAGTTGCTGTTGTAACAATGTCGCGCCGGGGTTTTTTGGCCTGGGCTGCTAAATCTTTATTTGCTCTCGCAGGAGCCACGCTTATTCCAGCACTTCCCATAGATCGAGAATTCCCTGTTGCAGAATCTGCGGCACCTGATTGTAATGCCTGGTATAACTGTTATATGGCAGCAGACAGAACCTGCGCATGTGCGTGCGGTTCAAATAATTGCCCTTCCGGAACAAGTACTGGATCGGGTTCAGGAGCATATTGGACAGCATGCTGCTATAACGGCGTATATATACGCGTTTATTATTATGATTGTTGTGGTAAAACTACTGGTTGTTGTGCTCAGAGTGGCTGCGGTTGTCAAAGACCTCCTGGTCATACAGAACCGTATTGGTGTGGCGGGGTTCCCGGAGGATACTGTTGCACTATGGTTGCTACGGGCGGATTTTGCTAAATCTAGGCGGTAGATGTATGTCCTTTTTAGACAAGAATTTTTATACTCCACAATATATTCTGACTAAACCTCGTGCAAGCACGCGTTTAGCATGGTTGCTAATTGGTCTGGCAGTCGGTTACATTGCATCAAATCTTCAGTTGTCAACGATCATTCTCTTTCTCGCTATCGCGGCCACTGCAGGAATCTCCGGTAATTGGACATCTTGAGGGTGTTCGATGGTTGGAACCATCGCTCCTGTCGTGTACAGGAACTCTCCACTCGGAAAATACGCATGGGTGAAGTCGGCAGCAGCATACACTTTGGGCAGCGTTGTAGGAGGTTTAGTTACAGGTTGGATTCTTGGTGTACTGGGTAGGTCCGCACCTTCAAGTCCGCATCAGGGCCTTCTCCTGTATCTGATAAGTTTTTTGGCCTTTGCTTACTCTCTGCATGAGTTTGGGTTTATAACATTACCACACCCTCAGATAAAACAGCAAGTGCCTGAGCACTGGAGGCGAAGATTTCACCCTTATATCACAGCCGCTCTGTTTGGAATTCTTCTGGGAACAGGTTTTACTACATTTATCCCTACCGCAACATATTACATTATTGGATTAGTAGCACTTGTGCACAGATCTCCCTTCTTAGGTGCTCTTATCTTTGCCATCTATGGACTAACGCGTAGCTCCTTGCTTTGGCCTCTTAGCAGACTCGCTACTAACTTTGAGATGGTGGAATTGTTGACAAATTACATGGACTTAACTAAGCCGATTATGCGTCAGTTTAATGGTTTTGCCTTGGCGATCTTGTCCGCCTTCCTAATCGGCACTTATCTTTAAAGAACTAATTCGTCAGTTTGCTCTAACAAGTTTGCGAAAAGGAGTTCATAATGAGTCCTACGAATAAGAACGTTCAAAAGAGGTCTTTCGTTGGTATAGGTCTAGTCTCTTTTGCTGGTTTAACTCTCCTACTTCTAACTGTGGCGACTTATACACCAAGAACCCTTACTTCCCCATCTTTTTCTCAGTTCACTCTTGGAAATCCGGCTACAGCATCGCCTTCAGCTGAGAAATTTTATCTGCTATTGAGGAGAAATGATAACTCAAACAGCGTTCTAGAGCTCGATTCCAGATCGGGCCAGGTTGTGAGAAGTTTTGAAGTGGGTTATAACTCACTGGTCAAGTTGGAATCCGACAAGCAAATAATGTATGTATTTAGCGAGCCAATTAATGAAATAAAGCAAGGAAGGGGTAAAGTTTCAGCTATACATACGCAAACTGGAAAAGTATTCTGGCAAACGTATTTATCTTGGTTTCCATTTTCGGAATCTGCCGTAAACGGTGCTGTCCAGGGCTGAATTAAATGGTGGAATTTGAGCACATCCGTCTGGAATAAATAGATCTACCACCGGCAAGTAACCAATGGGCCGCTCCAAAGAGAGCGGCCTTTCGCGTCCCAACAATCCGGTATGATAGGGCTTTCAGCGCCAAAAAGAAAGGACGTCCGGCCAGGAGCAATCGCCTGAAGAGCTCCCTCCTGAGCCGGACTACCCACCGACATTGTAGCCTATTTTCCCGAAGATATACAAGAATACCAAAGCAAAGGCAAGCGCAGCGAGTGTATGCGCCCGGAGCAGTGCGCCGAGTGCCAGGCGGTCGGCAGCCTGATTGGGCATGGCTGGTACCACCGCAAGCCGAAGGACAAGCAGCGGGTCTACTCGATCTGGATCAAGCGTTGGAAGTGCCAGGCGTGTGGGCACACCTGTTCCTGCCTGCCCGACTTCCTGCTGGCCCACCGGCACTACCTGGTTGAGAGCACTCACCAGATCTTGAGCACGCGTTTTGAGGCCGCACGGTCCTGGGCAGAGGTCGCAGCGGCATGCACTAACCAGGGTATCCCCGACTTGCGGACGATGCAGCGCTGGTGCAGGTCGTTTATCGAGCAGGCGTGCCGCTGGCTGGCGGCGGTTCAGGAAACCCTGGCGCAGCAGGACAGCGGCTCAGCATGGCTGGACCCCCACGGGGAAGCGCCGAGGGCAGCAAACCCGGCCGGCGCCCTGCTGCAGGCCGCCATCCACCTGCTGGCCTGGGCCAAGACGCAGTGGCCGGAATTGGCGGGGTACGGCCGGGATGATCGGCTGAGGTTCTTGTGGCTGTGGGGCGCAAACCGAGGGCTGGGACGGCTGGTGTAGAGCAGGCCGCGCCCACACAGTTTGCCGAATGGGCAGGAGCGGCGGGGCAGGATACCATCGGGGCAAATCCTACAAACCCCCAGGAGAGCCCCACAATGACCCACAAAACGTCTGAAAAGAAAGACGCGTATGAGCGCAACACGGAGATCGCCCTGTTCCGCTATGGCCTGATTGCCCCGCTGCTGTTTGACCCGCTGGCGGCCGGGGAACTGGAGAAAGCCCTGCGCCAGATCGCCAGCAAGACCTATGCCATTCCCTATTCCAGCCGCACGAAAGTGGGGGTATCCACCCTGCGGCGCTATCTCAAGCTCTACAACCAGGGCGGCTTCGAGGCCCTGCGCCCGAAGGAACGCGCCGACAAAGGCACGCCGCGGGTTTTTGGGCCTGAAGTCCTGGAGAAGGCCATTGCCTTGCGCCAAGAGCAGCCGGCCCGCACCACCACCACCCTGGTGGATATCCTCAAACGAGATGAGAGCCTGAAACTGGAGCGCCCGCTCAACGTCCACACCCTCTCCAGCCACCTACGGGCGCGTGGCAAGACCCGCCGCTTGCTGGCCCAGGAGCCCCGGGTCTACAGGCGTTTCGAGCGTGAGCGCACCAATGCGTTATGGCAAGGGGACGCCATGGTGGCTCCCTGGCTGCCTGACCCGTATGCCCCCGGCAAGAAGCGCCGGGCGCACCTGTTTTGCTTCCTGGATGATCACAGCCGCCTGGTGCCTTACGCCGAGTTCTTCTTCGACGAAGCCCTACCCAGGATGGAACGCGTGCTCAAGGTGGGCATCCTGCGCCGGGGCGTGCCGGAAGCCCTCTATGTGGACAACGGCAAGGTGTATGCCTCCACCCAATTCGAAGTCGCCTGCGCTTCACTCGGCATCCGCCGGATCCACACCGCACCCTACTCCCCACAAGCCAAGGGCAAACAAGAACGTTTCTTCGAAACCGTGCGTTTGCAGTTCCTGCCCGAAGTGGAGCATTCAGAGATTGCCACCCTGGCGGAATTGAACCAGTCGTTCTGGGCCTGGCTGGAACTGGTCTACCACTGCCGGGAACACTCCGAGACCGGGCAAACCCCGCTGGAGCGCTTTCAGGCCGGGCTGGACAAGGTGCGAGCGGCCGATCCCGAAGTGCTGCGCAAAGCCTTCCTGTGGCGTGAGTTCCGCAAGGTACGCAAGGACGCCACCCTCAACCTGCAGGGAAACACCTACCAGGTGGACCTGCACCTGGCGGGTCGCAAACTTGAGCTGCGCTTCGACCCCTTCGACCTATCCCACCTGGAGTTGTTCCTGGAGGGCCAGTCTCTGGGCAAAGCCAGCCTGCTGGTCCAGAACAAGCAGCGCCACCTGGCCGTCGAGCGCCTGGCCACCCAGCCCCCGGAACCACCCAAGCCCAAATCGTCGCTCGACTATCTGGCTGCTTTGCGCGCCGAATACCAGGAGCAGCAGCAGCAAGCCGCCGGGCGCTTGCAGTTCGCCAAACTTCGCTCTCCCGAAGACCCCGATCCTCAGCCCCAGGAGGCCTGACATGTTCCAACAGTTCTACGGCTTTACCCGCATCCCCTTCTCCAAAGACATCCCGCCGGCCGACATCCTGCCCACCCGTGGCCAGACCGAACTGTCTGCTCGCCTGTCTTACCTGGTCAACGAACAGGGCATCGGCCTGGTCACCGGCGAGATTGGCTCCGGCAAGTCCACCGCCGTGCGCAGTTTCGTCGCCAGCCTCGACCCCAACCGTTTTCTGGCCATCTATCTGTCCAATCCCACCCTGGGCATGAATGGCCTGTACCGCGAAATCCTGGCTACGCTAGGCTATGAGCCGCCCTTCAGCAAGCCCAAGATGGTCGCCCGCATTCGCTCCGCCTGCGATGACCTGATCCGCACCAAGCAGCGCTTCCCCTTCCTCATCCTCGACGAAGCCAACCTGCTGCCTCCCACCGCTTTTGAACAGTTCCGCCTGCTGCTCAGCACCCACATGGACAGCCGCTCCCTGGGCACCCTGCTGCTTATCGGCCCGCCTGCTTTGGGTCAGACCCTGCACCTGTCTATCCACGAAGCCTTCCGCCAGCGCCTGACCAACTCCTACCAGTTCCCCCCGCTCGATCTCCAAGAGACCCTCGAGTACATCCAGCATCACCTGCGTATCGCCGGGTACCCCTCCGGTTCTCCCTTCAGCGACGATGCCCTCCAACGCATCTTCGAGTACACCCGCGGCATCCCCCGCCAGATCAACCGCTTGTGCACCACCGCCCTCATTGCAGGCCGCATCGACCAGAAGCAAATCCTGGACGAAGGCACCATCCGCAAAGCCATCGCCGAAATCGACCCAGGTTAATCCCTAACCCCCCAGCAAAACGGGCTCCCTCTCCGGAGCCCGTTCCCTTCCTCTTGGTGCTACAATTTATTTCAGACCAACCCCGCCAAATAATCCAGCCGCTTACAGCGTAAAGTAGCTGCGACCACCGGGTGCTCGTCAACAAACAGGGCCGCTCCATCCAGATAGGTTCGGGGTAAATGTGGGACGATCAAGAAGTGGACACCCAAAAGCCTAAGGGTATCGGGAACTTTCTTCGCCTCCTCCGCTGTTTGCGCCAAAGCGGTGATCCGCGAGATATTCTCGCGCAGCTGTTCCGGATGGTAATTGCCTACTGGCTGCTGCCTGGCAAGCCGCTCCACCCGCTTCACCCAGGTCACTTTCGCTGAATATTCGGGGCCGCGGCTTTCGGAAATCCGGAAGTGGCCATCAGCGACCGGCGTATCAAACGGGGAATCAATCTCTAGAAAAGTACAAACCTGGTCTTCCAGCTCGTCGGTATCATCCGACCCCTCAATCCAGCCGCGCTTGATCATCTCAGCGACCGGCGCGATCGTGTAAATCCGGCTGCGCCGTTCGATGTCCTTTTCTTTGTCCTCTTGGACTGCCAGAAAAAGACGGTAGTTGGCCTCCAGGTTCATCCAGAAATCCATAGAGGTCCCGAAAGCCTTCGCCAGCTCCCGGGCCGTTTCCGGCGTAATCTGCTTTGCTCCTTTAGTAATTTCATTGATTGCCTGATATGGCCGACCCATGATCACGGCCAGGTCCCGCTGAGTCCAGCCGCGCGCTTCCAGTTCCCTGGAGATGATCTGTCCCGGCGATGCGACTCGCGCCGGTCTGCGTGTGGTGGGCATTTTATTTCCCTTCTAGCACCAACCGTGATAATCCTCGATATTCAAGCTGATTAGCAAAATTCCATTCTCATCCTTTTCCAGCCGCATTGTCAGCCGATATTGTTTGTTCAGGCGCATCGAATGCTCTTCTTTGCGGTCGCCCTTCAGTTTTTCAAAATGGAGGCTCTTGAGATTGTAGAGGTCACGGATATCAGCGGCGCTCTGAATGACCGTCATTACTTCAAAGAAGGCGTCTACCACCTCAGGAGGGTATTTATGCGCGCCCTTCTCCTTGTAGTAAAGATCCTCTAGCTTTTTCTTGTTGAAGATGAAACGCAAGCGCTTCCTCCGGCATTATACTACAAATTCACCTTTTGGGTGAATTTATATTCTGAAAATTTTGTTAGGTATAACTTATCATTGTCGTTTCCAGCGGATGCCCTCGAAAACAATACCCCCAAACAACACTTTAGTGTCTATACGGTAATCCCATATTGCAGATATCATAATTGTTGATATGATGCCTGTATATTGAACGAGTGGCGCAGGCTGTTATAACCGGCTCAGTAGTCGATCGGGCCGCGTTACATGGATTGCCAAGAAAAGTGCGAGACTCAGGAACGCGATTGATTTCAGCCAATCGGGCTGGACCCGGCCAGGCAGATGCTTCAGAGGAATACTTATGAAAGCGATTGTATACACAAAATACGGACCACCGGATGTTTTGAAGATCGAAGAGGTCGAAAAACCCACACCACAGGACAAGCAGGTCCTGATCAAAGTTCATGCCGCGTCCATAAACGCGGCTGATTGGCGCGGGATGAGAT
>DATCIL010000691.1:0-2017 GCA_036507795.1 Anaerolineales bacterium
TCCTGGCAGCAGCGCTGGTGGGGGCCCTGCTGGGCGCGGTCATTGAGAAGACGGTCTTCTTGCAGCTGCGCAAGCGCACCAAAGAGCAGTGGATAATGAACTCCTTCCTGCTCACTGTGGGTCTGTCCGTCATAATCATCAACGGCGTTCAAATCCTCTGGGGCACGAATTTCAAGGGCATCACGCGCTACTGGGAAATCCCGCCGTTCGATATTCTTGGCGTCACGGTTTCAGTTGACCGGGCAGTGGTCTTCTTCCTGGCCATGGCAACAATGCTTCTTTTCTGGTATTTTCTGCGCAATACCGGCACGGGCCGCGCCATTCGCGCAGTCTCCCAGGACGAAACCGGCGCGCGCATGGTCGGCATCGATATGAACCGCATTCAGGTGTTGACCATGGCTCTGAGCAGCGCCCTGGCTGCCCTGGCCGGCGCCAGCCTGTTGTTCATGTTCCCTTCCTATCCTACCGTGGGTCTGAAACCCCTCTACATTGCCTGGTATGTGGTCATCCTGGTTGGCATGGGCAACGTCGCCGGCGCACTCGTGGGCGGCTTTATCGTGGCGCTTTTACAAACCATGACATCTTATTTTATTGGGCCAGGTTGGGAAGATGTCATCCCAACCGCTTTTGTGATGCTCATCTTGCTGGTCAAGCCCTCTGGACTTTTTGGCAGCGAGGTAAAAGGCATTCACGAACGGTAAAGGAACACTTATGACTCAAAGTACAAAAACGATGCCCTCTGAATCCATTCCTGCCACTCTTGAAGTTCCGCCGGAATCCAGGCTACAGTACATCAACCGCATGCTGGGGGTCAGTCGCCTCGGTCTGGTCCTGGTAATCCTGCTGGCAGCCCTGCCCTTCATCCCGCCCTTCAACCGGGAGGATCTGCTACGTTGGATGATCGGCGCCACCTTGATCGCCGCTCAGGCCATCGCCTTCGACTTCACCACCGGTTACATCAACGTCGTGAACTTTGGCTTCGCCGCCTTCCTGGGCGTGGGCGCCTATACCTCCGCTCTGTTGGCGGTTGAACTGGGAGTCTCTCCCTGGATTGGAATCTTTGCCGGTGTCGTCCCTGCTGCGGTTCTCGGCTTTTTTACCGGGGTTCTCACCCTGCGCCTGCGGGGCATCTTCGCCGCCCTGATGTCCTGGTTTGTCGGCCTGGCGCTGCTGGGCATCGCCCGCAATTGGGTCGATCTTACCCGTGGACCTTTGGGTTTGAGCGCGCCGCGCTTCCTGGAAACCTCCTCCAACCGGCCATACTTCTATATTATCTTTGCCATGATGATCGTGACTTACGTGGTGCTGCGCTGGATCACTCGCTCGCACATCGGGCTGGCGTTTAAAGCGCTTGGGCAAAATATCGATGCGGCGCGCGCTTCCGGCATAAACCCCACCTTTTATCGTGTTCTGAACTTCACCGTTCAGTGCGCCTTCGCCGGCTGGCTGGGAGGCTTCTACGCCCACTATTACGGCATTCTAACCCCTCAGGTCATGGCCACCTCCCACACCGTAGAGGTGCTCGCCATTGCCTATGTTGGTGGTCGCGGCAGCATTTGGGGCGGGGCTTTCGTTGCCTTCCCCTTTATCTTCTTCTTCGAGTGGCTGCGCTCTACGCTCACCGATCTGCCCGGTTTGCACCTGGTGCTCTATGGCGTGCTGCTCATCCTGGTCATGATTTTTTATCCCGGTGGTGTCGCCCAGCTTTACGAGTTGCTGAAAGATCTAGTATCGCGCTTCCGGCCGGATCCTGTTTCTACCACAAAGGTCACAAAGTGACACCAAGGAGACGAAGAAAGCTGGGGAGCTGGGGGGCGCGGGAGCCAGGGAGAGAGCTGAAATTAAACATGCAACATTCAACCTTCAACCTTTAACAGAGGTGTAACGAATGTCCGAAAACTTGAAAACCGTTCTAGCTTCAAAAACGAAATCCGTCGAGATCTTGCGCGGCAATCCGACTGTAGTTATCGGTGAGCGCATCAATCCAACCGGTCGAAAGAAAGTGCTGGCGGCGCTC
>DATCIL010000692.1:0-1161 GCA_036507795.1 Anaerolineales bacterium
CTCCCGGCATGCTTTCAAATGCCTGAAATGAAATTTGAAAGCATGCCGGGAGGCGGTGAGATTCCCTTGCTTGGCTTGGGCACTTATGGTATGGGCGGAGGGATGTCGCCCAGTTATTCTCAGGACGAAAAGATCGTTCACGCTATCCGCACGGCCATCGAGCTCGGCTACACCCACATTGATACCGCCGAAATCTACGCCAGCGGGCATACCGAGGAGCTGGTCGGACGCGCGATTAAAGATATCAACCGCGCTGAGCTGTTGATCGCCACCAAAGTAAAACCTGCCAACCTGCGCTACCAGGACGTGCTCGCCGCCCTGCAAGGCAGCCTCAAACGCCTGGATACCGATTACGTCGACCTCTATCTCATTCACTGGCCCAATTCGAGCATCCCCTTAGAAGAGACTTTCCGGGCGCTGAATGAACTGGTCGCGCGCGGCCAGGTTAGGCGGCTGGGGGTCAGCAATTTCAGCTTGAACGAACTGAAGCGTGCCAGAGAACTCTCTGAAACGCCGCTGGTCACTAACCAGGTGCCCTACAGCGTCTACGAAAGGCGCTACGTCCGCAATGGGGTGTTAGAATATTGTCAACAGAATGGCATTATCTTGACCGCCTACACGCCAATCGAGAAAGGCCGGGTCGCCAGGGATGCTGAGATTCAGGCCATCGCCGAAAAGCATGCCGCCACCCCTGTTCAGGTGGCGCTCAGCTGGCTGATCCGCCAGCCGCAGGTCGTCGCCATCCCGATGTCCACCAATCCAAAACACCTGGAGGAAAACCTGGGAGCCTTGGATGTGGAACTCTCTGAAGAAGACTTTGAGCGCCTCGACCGGCTGGCCTGACAAATTCTCTAATTGTCTGCTCGTCTATTTCTGTGCCCTTCTCTATCCTTCCTTACGCTGATTTCCTGGTTGCCTGATCGCCTGATTACCTGATCAACCAATCCCTGATTGCCTGCCTTACTTTTTGGAGATTACCATGGACCAAACCCTTCTGCTCGCCACATCTTACGGCTTGATCGTTTGCCAGCGAGAGGAGGATGGCTGGCGCGAGATCCGGCGAGGTCTGGCGGACCACAATGTAAAGAGCGTGATCGCACGGCAGGGAGTCATCCTGGCCGGCACGCGCGACGGCGTTCACCGCTCGGATGACCTGGGTAA
>DATCIL010000693.1:0-3115 GCA_036507795.1 Anaerolineales bacterium
AGAAAACACTGCCCCTGTACGGGGCCAGGCCCTGAAAAGGCGAGGCTTTATGGAAGAGCCAATACGTAACCTGCGGCGACATCTTGCTGTGGATCGACACGGATATTGTCAATATTCACCCCCGGTTTATCTACGGGCTGCTCGGGCCGCTGCTGATCAACCCGCGCATCGAGTTCGTCAAAGGGTTCTACCGCCGGCCGATCAAGGTCGGGGATAAAATCCAGGCCGGCGGTGGAGGGCGCGTGACCGAGTTGACCGCCCGCCCCCTGTTGAACCTGTTCTATCCCGAGCTTTCCGGTATCATCCAGCCACTCTCCGGCGAATATGGCGGCCGGCGTTCAGCCCTGGAGCAGATGCCGTTCTTCTCCGGATATGGCGTCGAAATCGGCCTGCTGATCGATATTTTCGAGAGATTTGGCCTGAGCGCGATCGCCCAGGTAGACCTCGAAGAGCGCATCCATCACAACCAGCCGCTCGAATCGCTCAGCAAGATGTCGTTTGCGATCATCCAGGCCGTCATTCAAAGGATGGAACGCCGGTTTGGAGACAGCCTGCTGGAAGAGGTGAACAAGACAATGAAGCTGATCCGTTACGTACCGGGCCACTTCTTCCTGGAGGTCGAAGAGATTGCCGAAAGGGACCGGCCGCCGATCATCGAAATTCCAGAATACCTCGAGACTCGGAATCAATGACCCGCCTCATCCTGATCCGGCATGGCGAGACCGATTGGAATGCGGAAGGTCGCTGGCAGGGGCACGCAGACGTCCCGCTGAATTCGCGCGGGCACGCCCAGGCGGAGGAAATCGCCCGCTCTCTCGCCGGGGAAAAAATTGACGCCATCTACGTGAGCGATCTCAGGCGAACTGAGCAGACCGCCGAACCCCTGGCCCGGGCCCAGGGGCTGGAAGTACGGGTAGACCAGCGCTTGCGGGAGATCGACCAGGGGGAGTGGCAGGGGTTATTGATTAGCGAGATCCAATCCCGCTACGCCGACGAGTTCCGCCGGCGCCGTGAAAACCCCCTTGAGGCGGCGCCGCCCGGCGGCGAGACTGCCCTCCAGGTACGGGAACGCGTCCTGGCTGCCGTCCAGGACATTCTCAGCGCCCATCCTGGCCAGACGGTTGCCATCGTCTCTCACGGGTTCGCCCTGGCCGTCATCCGGGCTTATTTCCAGGGGGTTCCAATCGGAAAAGTTTGGGAGCTGGTCCCTAAAAACGGCGAGATCGTGGAGCTCGAGATCGGCTAAACCTGTACCAGTTTTGTGGCGCTTATTGTATCATCTCAATAAATAGGGGGAAGCAGTAGGCAAGATTGGTGCTTCCCAAATTGCTGATCTGCGGGTAAACTACCGCCGCTATGTTTGACGATATTGACCTCACCGGCATCCAGGACGAAAATGCCCGCCAGTTGATTCTGCGGCTTCTGAACCTGATTGAGAAGTTGTCTGCGGACTTGCGAGACTCCCAGGCAGAGAATCAGCGTTTGCGAGATGAAATCAACCGGATGAAAGGCGAGCAGGGCAAACCCAAGATCAAGGCCAACACTGCGAAGCTGTCTGCGGTCGCCAGCGATCGCTCGTCGGAAAAGGAGCGGCACAAACCACGCCGACGTTCGAAAGGGAGCAAGAAGGCCATCATACAGATTGACCGGGAGAAGGTGGTCGAAGTAGATCGAGCCAGCCTGCCGGTGGATGCTGAATTCAAGGGTTACGAGGATGTGGTAGTGCAGGATATCGTGGTGGCAACCGACAATATCTGTTTCCACAAAGAGAAGTATTACGCGGCTTCTACCGGCAACACCTACCAGGCCGAGTTGCCAGGCGGGTATGAAGGGCAATTTGGGCCGGGGATCAAGGCGTTGGCGCCGACTTTGTATTTTGGTATGAACACCAGCGAGCCGAAGATCCTGGAATTCTTTGAGCATGTGGGCATCCACATCTCGGAGGGTGAATTGTCCAACCTGTTGATCAAAGACCAGGAAGACTTTCACGCCGAGAAGGATGAAGTGTACGAAGCCGGGCTGCGCAGCAGTCCCTGGCAGCATACCGATGACACGCAGACGCGGGTCAATGGGCAGAACCAACACTGCCATGTGATCTGCAACCCGGTCTATACCGCTTATCAAACCCTGCCCAAAAAGGATCGGCTGAGTGTTCTGGATGTGCTGCGCCATGGGCGGGAGCGGGTCTTCCGGCTGAACCATGAGGCGCTGGGCTACCTGGAAAACGTGCAGTTGTCGAAAGCCAGCCGGCAAGCGCTGCAGGATTGGTGCAGTGAGCAAGACGTGGACGAGCCGGCTTTCTTGAACCTGTTGGATTGGCTCCTGCCCGATCTGTGGCCGCAACAACGCAAAGCAGTCATCGATGCCGCCGCAGTAGCCGCTTACCACGTTGAAAAAGATGTCCCCGTGATCCAGGCCCTGATCTGCGATGATGCGCCTCAGTTCAACTGGCTGACCCGTGAGATGATGCTGTGTTGGGTGCATGAAGGACGGCCTTACAAGAAGCTGATGCCGGTCATCCCGCTTCACCAAGAACTGCTGGACGGCTTTCTGGAAAGCTTTTGGAAGTATTATGACCAGTTGTTGGCCTATCGCCAAAAGCCAACCCCGGCCGAGCGTGAGCGCTTGGAAGCCGAGTTTGACCGCCTGTTTTCGACCCGAAGCGGATATGAGGAATTGGACAAACGCATTGCCAAGACCCGAGCCAAGAAGGACAGCCTGCTGTTGGTTTTGAAGCACCCTGAACTTCCATTGCACAACAATCCGGCTGAACTGGGAGCCAGGCAGCGGGTGCGCAAACGGGATGTCAGTTTCGGACCGCGCACCCAAGATGGGGTGCGAGCCTGGGACACCTTTATGACCCTGGCCGCGACTACCAAAAAGCTGGGCGTGAGTTTTTACCAGTACATCCATGATCGCATTTCCGGGACAAACCAGATTCCACGTCTCGCTGATCTGGTGGAAAAAAAGGCCAAAGAACTCCATTTGGGTCGGTCATGGCCCGTTGCCAACTCTACCCCGAATTATTGAGATGATACCTGCAAGGCTTTTAATTTTCTCGAAACCCTGGACCAGTAATCCGGTGAGCTCTTGCGCAGTAGCTTCGAAATCGGAT
>DATCIL010000694.1:0-11156 GCA_036507795.1 Anaerolineales bacterium
GTATCTGTCATAGCTTCTCCTGATTTTTTTAACACAAAGGGCACAACGGGTCACAAAGGAAGAAATTTGAATTTAACAGACCATGCGCCTAATTCCATCTTTAAGATGGAGGATATTGAAATTGATGAGGAAGCCTAAACGTATCTTGGACAGCTTGAGATAGGTTAGGAGCTGTGCCTCATAAATTGCATTCCATCGCTCAACGGATTTGATTTCGACGATGATACAGTCATCGACGAGCATATCCAGACGTAATCCGGATTCGATGCGAACATCTCTGTAAACGATGGGAAACACTGCTTGAGTTTCTACTGAAACATCTCGCTGGCGAATTTCATAAGCCAGACAAGTTTCATAGACCGATTCAAGCAATCCAGGACCTAGGGCTGAGTGAACTCTAAAGGCCGAATCGAGTACGATTTTCCCTACCCGTTCCACCTCAGGCGGTATCGGCTGAAATTGGATTGTCCTCGTATTTTTTTGCATGCCTTTGTGTTCCTTTGTGTCCTTGGTGTTAAAAATCAAAATGCGTCGCTAAGAGCGCTGAGGACAGACATCAATGCTGGATAATCATCCCGCAAAAGGACGATCAATTCCTGCGTCGCGCTTTTGGACCAATCAGGATTACCAGCAGCAACATGAGCGGACTGGGCCTGCTGCAGATGAGCAGCCAGCAGCTCGCCGATTGGCAGATCCCTGGCGCGCAGGATGTGCCTGAAATAACCAAATCTCCCAGAAGAGGTAAACTGGCAGACTTCTTCGGAGCTGCACAGATAAATCTCGTCCAGGCTCAAGGCCGGACGGGGTGGGAGAAGATGAAAAATGCGGCCGCCCTGCTGGTAACCGATGGTGATCACGCTCATCTCTACAGGCACGCTGCGGTTGATCCGGTTATCCGCAATGATGTCCTCGCCGACGCCATCAGCCGTGACCAGCTGGCGGACGAGCCCGTCGTCATCGATGTGGATATCGTGGATCAGCCCGTAGATATGGTAATCATGTTCTAAAGGCACCCGCACCAGGGCGCCAAAAGAGGGGCTCTCCAGCTGGTTGACCCGGCATCCAACCACAAACCCAGAAGTGCCGGCGCGCAACAGACGTCCGATTTCAATGGATTTCATCGTTTATACCTCGTAGTACCGGGAAGATCTTTGGCGGATTGTTTGTTTGAGCGCTCCCCGACCGGGACGCCCTGCTGGCGCAGCTCGGTGGCGATCATACGGGTGATCTGTTCTTTCTCTTGAAAGCTAACGAGCGCAGTTTCATGGGCGCGATGCAAAACGTATGGATAAGGTCGGCTGCCCATCGCCTGGCATTGGTGAACGAGCACGGCATGCAAATCGCTCAGCATTTTCGGGTCTCCGGCAACCCAGGCAGGAATCTCCACCCGCACAATCCAGGAACGATCCGGTCTGCCAACATTAAGATAAAAGAAGTGAAGAGCCAGTTCTTCCGTATATACTTTGGAAGATGGAGATTGCACGGCAAAAACCGGAGACCGCTCCCCTGAATCGAGCAAGGGAGCGTAAAGATCGACATCGTATATCCGCCGAAATGGATGGTACTGTTTTATTTCGGAAAGTTCCGTCTCCGGCGTCATCGCAACCTCTAGCAGGCGCACGACCAATCTCGAAGAAGGTTTGTCGACGTACCCGGCCGTTATCGCCTTAATTTCATGCATGTCGGAAAGCACCTGCAAATATTCATCCAAACTTTTCTGGAACTCAGAGGCTTCTTCGCTCCCCATCTCCCGGGGCCCCCAGATTTCCATCAAGCCATCGGTAAAGGTAATTATTGGAGACGCAGTTTGAGATGCCAGTTCAGCCAAAATAGTGCGCTCATTCAAGTCTCGCCGGAGAGCCAATAAGGAGTCTGAAACGACGCCAGTGGTCGTATAAAGGTCTTCATCGTAAAATAGTTTGCTGGTCACCCTGGCGATTGGCGTTGTTGACTGACCGTAGCACATCTGGATAACGCCGATGTTAATCAGACCATACTCCACCTCAGTATGGCGGTCTGGAAATATTTGAGAGCCATCCGCGGCGAGGATGGTAGCCTGGCCGGGGAGGGGAGGCAGAGGAAATCGGGCGTTCAAGGCTTCACTGACAGGGATTGCAGACCGCAAGGAAGGCTCGTAAAGGCGAACCACTTGGTCCACCTTCTGGCGTAGACGCTCCAGGTCCTGAGCATACATTTCCAGAAGCTGACGGGCATTTTTGCGCAGTTCTCGCAATTGCCTTTCGCGCAGTGGAGCGTTTTTGCCCATTTCTATGATTTGAGCACGAATTTGTTGAAAGTCAAGGGTCATGGGAAGGTGGGCAGGTAGTCCGGTAGTCGAGTAGGTCTACTGGTGGCCAGGTTAGCAGAACAAGTGTTTGAGATATTGTACAGCGGATGGGATTGAGGCGCAAGGGAAGTCCGATTTCCCTTGGCTTTGTTAAGTGCTGGACAGGCTTTCCGAAATTGAAGGATTTACGGAGACGATAGCGTGATGATTTCCCGAATCGTTCGTCGGTATCGTAAATGTGACCGTGGTGCCTGCGCCAACCTGGCTGGTAATGTTTACCTCGCCTCCATGCGATTCGACCAGCTGTCTGACGATGGCCAGGCCCAGGCCGGCGCCTCCGGTCAGGCGCGTGCGGGACTTATCGGCCCGGTAAAAACGCTCGAACACGTACGGCAGGTGCTCGGCTGCGATTCCCTTTCCGGTATCACGGACGCATACCTCAACCTGCGCCCCTATGGCTTTAGCCGCAATCCATATCTCCCCGCCAGCAGAGGTGTTCGTTATAGCGTTGTTCAATAAGTTACGCAAGATTTGACTCAGCCTTTCAGCATCGGCATAAACGGGCGGCAGATCTCCGGGTAAGTGGACCTGAAGGGCCAGGCTTTTCTCGGCGGCTTTGGAGCGGGCCAAATGAACAACTTTTTCAACGACCTCGGTCAGCTGAAGTTCTTGTCGCACCAGCTTGAGCTGCCCTGCTTCGGCCAGGGCCAGCTCCTGCAAATCATCCACCAGCCGGTTCAGCAGCATGGCCTCTTCATGCAGGGACTCTACAACCTCGGAGGTAGGCGCGATCATTCCGTCTTTAATGGCTTCGAGATAACCGCGCACGTTGGAAAGCGGCGTACGCAGCTCGTGGGCTACGTCGGTAACCATATTACGGCGCAGCTGCTCGAGCCGTTTCAGGCCGTCTGCCATGGCGTTGAAAGCGCTGGCCAGTTCCCCAAGCTCATCCTCAGTTCTTACCTCCACACGCTGGCTTAGATCGCCTTTTTCCATCTGCCGGGCAGCGGAAGTCAGTGCGCCGATCGGGCCCAAGATACTCTGGGAGAGGAACAAGGTTAGCAGCAGGGCAACCCCTCCGGCTACCCCAATTGCCAGCCACAGCGATCGGCTGACGGAACGGTTAAAATTATCTTCGATCGCATCGATACTGGTTTCCTGCAACGGAACCACATAGGCCAGAATCGGCTTGCCATCCATCAGAAAAACTGCGAAAGGCTTGGAGAGTTCCGTATTCAATTGTCCCCCTAACAGCATTCCGGTAGAGTCGGTAGTAACCGTGCCGGCGAGATCAGCCAAAACAAAGCGGGCCTGCGAACTTCGCCCCATCCGCTCGAGCAAGATTTGAATCCCTTCCCAAAAATCGCGCTCACCATCATTTTGTTGCAGGTACTTGTTGATGGCGTTGATTTTCGAATCTACATCAATATCAGGATAATCCAGGATAACTTCCACTGAGCGGCGAAACTCGCTGGTAGTAGAGCGGCTGGCAAAGTAAGCCACCGTGCCGATCGCCACGGTAACAACCAGGATGAAGGTCAGCAATAAACGAATCCGCAGGCTTTTAAATTTCAACAGCTATCCTTCAAATCTATAACCTAAGCCATAGATCGTTTGAATATAGCTGGGCTTCGCCGGATCCGGCTCGATCTTCTTGCGGAGATTCATAATGTGGACATCGACCGTGCGTTCAAATCCGCCGTAATCAAAGCCAAAAGCATGCTCGAGGAGCTCCAGCCGGGAGAACACTCTGCCCGGGTTTCTTGTCATAATCTCCAGCAATTTAAATTCCTTCGGGGTAAGATGGACTGAAGAGCCTTCTATGCGCGCCTCATGCCGCAGAATGTCCACCACGATCTCTCCAAAGCGTATCTCGCTGGGACCCATCTCCTCTCCAGCGCTGACCCGGCGGAGCACGGCGCGAATTCGAGCGACCATCTCGCGCGGGCTGAACGGCTTTGTGATGTAATCGTCGGCGCCAAGATCGAGGCCAAGCAGCTTATCCTCCTCTGTAGTTTTCGCCGTCAACATGATCAGGGGTACGGCTGATTCAGACCGCAAGATGCGGCATACATCCAGGCCGTCTATCTTGGGGAGCATTAGATCCAGAATGATCAATCCTGGCTGCTTGCGCCGGGCGATCTCGATCGCCTGGCGACCATCGTAAGCAACCAGAACAGGATAACCATCCTTTTCTAGATACAAGCGGATGAGTTCCACAGTTTTGCGGTCGTCATCAACGATTAGAATTGTAGGTTTCATTCGTTTACGTATTACGCATTCCCTGTTTTTCGAAGGTTACAGGATCGATGGACTGTAGGAAAGTATAACAAAATTATATAAAGATTTCATGAAGATTAGATCAACCGCGAAAATATGAGGGAAGCCAGCACTCTGCGGTAAAATGTAGAAATTACGAAAAACTACTTTATTTCGCGATCTATTTTATGGCTGCCATCACCCGTACTGCCGATGCCTCAACCCCTAACCAATTGCGTCCTTTTGATGTTCGGCATGATTTAAACGCAGTCGCCGACCTCGTTGAATTGTGCTTCGCAAAGACTTTGGACGCTGACGGCCGGCGCTATATTCATCAAATGCGCTCGGCAGCGCGCAGCCACAGCTATTTGCTTTGGGCTGCGGCGATGGCGGAGCGCGTGTCTCTACCCCTCACCGGTTTTGTCTGGGAAGAAAATGGCTACCTGGCAGGCAATCTCAGTCTAATCCCCTTCAATACCTTCGGCCGGCGCATCTTTCTGATCGCCAACGTCGCCGTAGATCCTGCCTATCGACGCCGAGGAATTGCTCGAGCGCTCACCAACACCGCGTTAGAGTACGTCCAAAAACGTGGGGTCGACTCGGTCTGGCTGCATGTCCGGGAAGAAAATTTAGCTGCGTTAGAGCTGTATCGATCCCTTGGATTTGAAGAACGCACTCGCCGCACTACCTGGGTGAGCACACCCGGAGAGCCGCAAAGCATCGCCTTCCAAGCAAACCAGGAACTGAACAGCGTCCGCATCACCCGCCGGCATTCCCACTTTTGGTCAAAACAGAGAATTTGGTTGGACCGAGTTTATCCCGTGGAGATTGCCTGGCACATGAGCTTTAACCTGAAAATGCTGCATCCGGGACTGCTGGGCGCCCTGCTTCGCCTTATGAGTGGAACCCGAATAAGGCAATGGGCTGCTTTGCGGAAGGGTAAACTATTGGGTGTATTGGCCTGGCAGCCGCTTTACACGCACTCCGACCATCTTTGGTTGGCGACCGCGCCCGAGCACGAGGATACTGCCATCCGTGCCTTGCTCCTTCACTTGCAGCGAAACCTCTCTTACCGCAGGGAATTATCGGTGGAATACTCGGCAGAACACGGCTTACAGGCCTTTGAAGACGCCTGGTTTAAGATCCACCAAACTCTGATTTGGATGGAGAAGAAGCTAAAAGAATAAGGGATAAAGTGGAAGGGATAGGGGGTAGCAAGATAGGGAAAAGTTCCCTACTTTGAAGGAGAATTCGCGAGGATCGAATGATTGGTACACTGCGCATCGAGAACTTGTCCAAGACTTATCATGTGCGCCAGCGCAAAGGGCTCTTTAATTCTGAGAAGAGGACGGTAGAAGCGCTGAAGGATATTTCCATGCAGGTTGAACAGGGGGAGATTTTCGGCCTGCTGGGTCCTAACGGCGCTGGGAAGACCACCTTGATCAAAATCCTGACCACCCTGCTGTTGCCCACCGCCGGGCATGCCTGGGTGAACGGCTACCACGTGCAGCGTGAGGAAAATAAGGTGCGCGCAACGGTGGGCTGCATGCTGATGGGTGAACGCGGCTTGTACTGGAAGTTGACCGCAAGGGAAAATTTGATTTACTTCGGAGCGCTCTATCACCTTTCGACCAGCGAACGCGAGCGGCGCGCCAGGGAGATCATTCGTCTGCTTGATTTTGACGAGATCGCCGATCGCAGCGTCGAAACTTATTCCTCTGGACAGAAGATGAAACTGGCCTTTGGGAAAGCGCTTATCAACAGCGCGCCGGTTCTCATACTGGACGAGCCAACCAACACGCTGGATGTGCCCTCCGCCAGTGAACTGCGCGCCATCGTCCGGCAGCTGAACGCCGAAGGCAAAACGGTGATCTACACGACCCACATCATGACCGAAGCGGAGACGCTGTGCGACCGGGTGGCGATCATCGATCGAGGCGAGCTATTGGCTTTCGGAACGGTGGATGATTTAAAGGCATCGTTGAAACGTGACCAGGTCATTCGCATTGAAGGGGTGATCCCTTCCAAAGCGCTGGCTGCCGTACAGAGTCTGCCAGAAGTACAGCAAGCCAGCCGCTCCGCTCAAAACGGCGGCAATTTACTGACCGTGGTGACCAGGAATGGGCACGCCGACCTGCCCCACATGATCGAGGCCCTCACCAGCTCCGGTGCCTTGATCCAGAAGATCACTCCTGAGGAGGTCACACTGGAGGATGTTTTTGTCGCAAAAACGGGCAGGACATTGGCGGAAGATACCAGGGTGAAGTAGACAAGGTAGACAGGTAAACAAGTAGACAGAGTATAAATTAGTATGGATTATGCCCAAGGTTCACTTGGTCTCAAGTTATCGATTGTCTTGGCCAGCACGCGGATGCGGCTGATTAACGTCAGCCGGTATCCCGGCCAGCTGGTGCTGGACATCATCATTCCGATTGTGTTCGCCTCAATGCCGATCCTGTTGGGTCGCGCCGGCGCCGGTCCCAACGCCAGCGCCGTCTTTGAACAGAATACGGGGACCTCGAACTATGTGGCCTACATGCTGATCGGCGCAAGCGCCTTCAGCATCGTCTCCTACGCCTTCTGGCATATGGCAAACTGGCTGCGCTGGGAGCAGGAAACGGGAACATTAGAAGCTCTTTATCTCACGCCCACACACCGCATCTGGATAGCGGCCGGAACGGCGCTGTACAGCTGTCTGAGGGGCTTGTTCTCAGCGGTCACGGCTTACCTTTTGGGGTCTTTTATCCTGGGCGTTAATCCTTTTCAAGGGGATATTGCCCTGGCCTTTGCTTTCATCCTGGTCGGTCTTCTGCCCCTTTACAGCCTGGCGCTGCTATTTGGCGCTGTGGTCCTAAAAGTTAAAGAAGCCAATGCCCTGATCAACCTGATGCAGTGGGTTGTGACGTTCTTGATGGGAATCTTCTTCCCCATCGCATTTTTTCCGCCCTTGATCAAAGTGATTTCCCTGCTCTTCCCACCCACCTGGATGACAAACGGGGTGCGTTCAGCCTTGCTGGGAGTGGGCTTCTTCTTCGGCGCCTGGTATAAAGACCTGGCCGTGCTGTGGGTCTTCTTGCTGGTCGCTCCATTTCTCGGATACTGGGTTTTCAACCGAACGGAGATTTCCATCCGGCGCAACGAGGGAATGGGGCAGTTTTGAGCGAGGTATTCAAAGTAAACAGGTAGACAAGTAGACAAAGTGAGCGCGATGGAACCTGCTAAGACTTACGAACGACCGCCCCTTGGTACTTATTTGAGCACTTTCTGGGCGATGGTCCGGAAAGAGCTGTTGGTGATGGTGCGTTACCCGGTCAACTTTATCGCCTCATTTGGGCAGATCTTCCTCATCGTCGCCATATTTACGCTGGCGGGGAGCACGTTCTACCGGACGGATCCTGGCCAGGCAGTTGGGCCCAACGGCGGCGATTTTGGCAGCGCCTCTGGAGTGGTGGTGTACGGCTTCATTTTGTTTATTTTCATGAGCGATACCTTGTGGACAATCGGCTATAACGTGCGCCATGAGCAGGTGCAGGGCACACTAGAACAACTTTACCTGAGCCCGGCCAGCAAGTTCGCCAGCCTGGTTGCCCGAGTAACCAATCTCTTGATCTGGACGGGATTGGTGAGCATCGCGGGTAGCGCGCTGATGGCATTGATGATCGGAGAACTGCCGATAGAAAATCCCTTCTTAGGGTTGTATCTGCTGGCGATGAGTCTTGCAGGTACCTTCGGGTTAGGTTTCTCTTTTGCCGCGCTCACCTTGCGCATTAAGGAGACCGCTCAAACAATGGCTAATTTCCTTCAATTTGCATTCCTGATCCTGTGCGCCATGTTCTTCCCATTCTCTGCGCTGCCGCCTTTCATTCGAGCCATCTCTAAGGTGATCCCCCTCGCCTATGCGGTGGACGCTTTTCGTTCCACGCTGATGGGGTATCCGCCAGGATTTCCTGAGTTGGCGCCCATCGGATTTGAGATCGTGGTCGTGACTCTGTTTGGATTACTCATGCCAGTGATCGGCTATTTCCTATACCGGCGGGCGGAAGATCACGCCCGGCGCAGCGGAAGTTTGGCCGAATTCTAACGATCTCATGCCTCTCAGAATTCACCACAAACATGGCTGGGACCTCTCGCCGCAGGAGGCCATGCAGGTTCAGAGGGACCTGCGTGATACGTGTCCATTGGACACCGGGTCGATTTGCCATCCACTGCTCGCATCATCCTCTCTTGCGCAAGCGGTTACCGGCTGCCTGAGCCGACCCTCCAGGCTCACATTCTCGCAAAACAGATTAAGCCTGACCGGCTCGTCAATTAGATAATGATACAATTCGATGAAGAGGAGGACCGCCATGGAAAGATTTCTCATTCGTTTTGCAATTAACGCTGTCGCCCTTTATGCGGCGATCGCCATCGTGCCCGGGATTCACCCGCAAAGCACGAACTGGTTATCCTTTGTCTGGTTAGCGCTGATTTTTGGCATAATCAACGCCCTGCTGCGCCCATTGTTGACTCTGCTCACCTGCCCGCTGATTATCCTCACTTTGGGGCTGTTTACCCTGCTCATTAACACACTGATGTTCTGGTTGGCCGGAAGAATCGGTACGGCTTTTGGCGTTGGTTTTACCGTGGATGGTTTCTGGCCAGCTTTCCTGGGCGGCCTGGTGACCAGCGTGGTAAGCATCGTCCTCAGCATGCTGTTTCGTGACGAGCTGTCAGGTCGCAGGAAGGAGAGAGGATGATTGTTTGGATATTTTAAGTTGACTTTCCGTGAGACTCGGCTTATACTGAAAGCACTGGAGGAATATCCTTTATGCGAGTAGTTCCGTCGGAAAATTATTCGGCTGGGGATAAAAAAGGCACGCGCGTCCTCCCGCGTGCCTTTTTTATTTACGCTCACCTTAACATGAAAGGAGATTTCTAATATGGACTATGGGTTGATTGGAAAAATTGAAAAAGCGAAGCGATACGCAGAAGAGCGTGACCGGATCCGCTTCGAGTCGTTTACGGTTACATTTGATGGTGAAAACAACCCGCACACGGTAAACTTCGATGCTGGTGAGTGGGTATGTGATTGCGACTTTTTCCAAACACGCGGCCGCTGCAGCCACACCATGGCCCTTGAACAGGTTCTTGAAGGGATGATCCCTGAGCCGGTGGCATAGCACCAAGCACGCTCTCGTCTGATGAACACACGAGCCCCGCATTGGGGCTCGTTTAGTTTTTATCTTCTCGGTTGCTTTAGCGACGCTCTCCGTCGCCAGCAACCGGGAAGATAAGTTGCCCGCTATTTACGAAAGTAGACCTTCCCTTCGCTTTGGATAAGAATATCGTGCTCCAGGCGCTGTTGCTTTGCAAGCCATCAGGACGGGTATCTTTCGCTGACGCTCTCGTTTGGGCAGCCACCTACTCTACCGAAGAGAAAGTGGTTTATTCCCTGGATGAGCGCTTTCCCGCTGACGGCATAGAAGCGAGGAGGGGGAGGGAATAATCCTTACTTAGATTTTTTTTGTTGGCTCTGGCGTTCTTTGCGGGTATCGACCCTACAACCCTGGCCTCTTGACCAGTTAAAAGACTCCCAAGCTGACCAGTGTCAAACTCCCCCAGATGCATGATGCGTCCGGGGAGGTTTTCCTTTAATATGCATGCAGATAATTTTTTCATGATTTAGGCACGGAGGGCATCCATGGCGCGAAGAAACCGTTCCACAGAAGTTCAACCTCAATCACGGGTCAAAAATTTTCAGGGAGAATGTAATGATTAACGGAAAAGCCATCCAGGTTCAGGACTTATATAAGAATTTCGGCAATGTTTACGCCGTGAAGGGCGTAAGCTTCGAGATCCCGGCTGGCGAGATCTTCAGCCTTTTGGGACCGAATGGGGCCGGGAAGAGCACCACTATTTCCATGCTCTCTTGCCTGTTGCAGCCCGCTCAGGGTGACGCATTGGTTATGGGTCATTCCATAATCCATGACCCGCAGAGGGTCAAAGCGTCTATCGGCGTTGTTCCTCAAGAAATCGCTCTGTATCCGGACCTCTCTGCCCGTGAAAATCTGAATTTTTGGGGGAAGATGTACGGCTTGCGCGGTGAGGCGCTGCGCCAGAGGGTTGATGAAGTGCTGGAAGTTATTGGGCTGGCCGATCGCCAGAACGGCAAGGTGGGAACATTCTCTGGTGGCATGAAGCGGCGGGTCAATATCGGAGCTGCATTGCTGCATAAACCTGAGGTCATCATCATGGACGAACCAACCGTAGGAATCGATCCTCAAAGCCGCCGTCATATACTTGACAACGTCAAAGAACTCAACCGGCAGGGAATGACGGTTCTTTACACCACCCACTATATGGAAGAGGCCCAAGAACTTTCAGATCATATCGCCATCATGGATCAGGGTGAAGTGATCGCCCACGGCACGCATGAGGAACTGGTCAGGATTGTCGGTGAGCTCGACCGTCTCGACCTGAGCATCAGCGCCGAATCGGAGAAGATCATGGCGAAGTGGCAGAACACCGAAGGCGTGCGGCAAATCTCCGCGGAGAATGGCAACCTGACGCTGCTCGTAGAGGACAGCAACAGGGTACTTCCACGCCTGTTCGAATCAGCCACGCGAGCCGG
>DATCIL010000695.1:0-2196 GCA_036507795.1 Anaerolineales bacterium
TGAGGTCATCACGGTTTCAGCTCCTCCCGCCCCATTGCTCTCAGCGGCCGGCTTGCCCGATGACGGGCGCATTGAAGACGATGCCGGTATCCAGCAGTTCAAGTTGCCCCGCCTGGACCGCTGCCTCCACGGCAGCCACGGAGGTGACCGGCATGATTGCCGGGTCGAATGCAGGACCGGGCACGGCCAGGATAATCCGCCAGCGCGGAACATATCCGTCGACTCCCGGGACCGCGCTCAACACATGATCGTGGCGCAGGCTGCCATCTGGACAGGCGACCTGCGTGGCGCCTGGCGCCAGGATGACGTATAACGTGCCAGATGGCCCGGTCTTCTGATCGGTCAGGTCAGGTCCCAGGTTGAAGCAGGCAAACACAGCCTGATTGGGATTGCCGCTCTTGGCCGAGGGAATGGCGAGCAGGTAGACTTCCCCGTTGTAAAAGGATGGTTCCAGCTCGACCTGATCGGGAGGCGGGCCCCCGGCCCAGGCGATCCCCACAGCGCCCACGCTCTTCTTCCCCTGGGAAACTGTCGTTGCGAAGGAGCGCAGCGACTGAAGCAATCTCCTCCGTGGAGGGAGCCTGCGGCAGCGGCTGAATAAGAATTCAGCTTAAGAGCGCTGCTTGGCTTCGCTCGCATGGAGTGGTAATTGGACAATAATTCTCGGAATATTATAATGCAAAGGCCAAATCCACGATGGCGCCAGGGTGACCTGTGGTCAGAGTCTTCTTAAATTCCGAGGAAGGGGTCATTCCCATGACCGTCTTTCCCTCAGCGTCCCTCCGCGCTCGTCCGCGTCCCATTCAGGCGCTCGCAAGCAATTACGCCCTCTCGATGCACGTCGGGAGCATTGCCACGATAAGTCAAATCGTGATCGAGGGCTCCCTGAATCTGGAAGATGCCAGTTTTCTCAACCTCGCCAATCGATCCGCCTACAGCGCCCAGGTATACCGGAAGTTGGAGCAGTTCTTCGAAGAACAGGGCTCACTGGATTTTGCGGATCAGGTCTATATCCACCAGCGCCGGCGCCTGCGGCAGGAATCAGACAACTGCTCATTTCCCACGATCCACCGCAGCTTTGATCAGTTTAACCGCAATGCTCCCACCGGGAACAATCATCCCCACTGCATCTGCCGATACATCAAAGATCAGATCCCGGGTGACCATGCTCTTGATCTGATCGCTCAGCTTCGTCCCCCCCGAACGTGCGTCGCCAGTGAGTGCATCGAGCTCCAGCACAACCCGTTTTCTTTTCGCCGTCCACTCATACTCCATCGCATACACCGGTCGAAAGTATAAATCGAGCGTTTCCACGTTCACCAGCTCCTCATGGATCACTTGAGCCTGGACCGGTTTGATCGCGTCTGCCAGCACTGCCCGCATGACCGTAGTAGCATTGGCCTGCGGCGGCACCACCAAGACGTCTGCTGGTGCAAACTGTCCCAAATCTGAGATCTCTACCTTGGCAAAGGACAGATATTTGCTCAGATCTGCTCTATTCCCAGCGCTATTGAAAGTGTAACTCCTGCGGGTTTCTTCAACACAATGCTCCACTGCGTCGAGCGAAAAGCTGGCAGCACCTTTGGAGCTGGAGGCGACCGGCAAATCTTGCCCCAGGGTGGTGACCTGCTTAACTTCAGGACCACTCACAGGGATGGTGTAAGTGCGATGATTATCATACACTGTGCGCACAAGGACGTTAATCAGCCAGAAGGCTTCCAACCGGCTCTCGACCGACAGCGCTTGAATCTCATCCGGCTTGGGGCGAGTAAGCATCGCCCCCACGGTTCCGGCGATAAGGCTGGCTTTCTTTTGTTCGAGTCTATCGCGTGCCACCTCTATCGAAATTTGAGGAATAAGATGATAAGCACGTTCTGTTGCAAGGTAGATGTCCATATAGCGTTTCCTTCTGATCCTATGCTACGGTTTTGGTATTCACAGCAAAACTATTTATCGGTATTTGTTCTTTGTCAGCCGGCGAGTAAGGTTACACAGATTATTACGGCTGGCGCTTTTGGATCCTTTGGCTCCTTTGACACCTTTGCAACCTTTGACCAGGTACAAGTGCTATAATTACGGTCAATTATAGCGGATTATGAAAAAGACATGCTCGTGATTTGCTGCAGCCGGCCTGGGCGGCAATACTCGATAAGATAGTTGCCGCTATGTCTTTGCTTCCTACAGGTACCGTCACCT
>DATCIL010000696.1:0-3266 GCA_036507795.1 Anaerolineales bacterium
TCTGCAAAAGCCAGAATGTCTCGGGTGTGGTATGCAAAACCATATCCTTCCCCGGGCTTGTCGCTTTCGGCGCGGCCGCGTAAGTCCAGGGCATAAAGGTGATATTCAGGGGAAAGACGTTCGGCAAGACCGTCGAACGTACCTTTGTGCCCGGTCAGGCTGGGCAGGCAGATGAGGGGGCCATTCCTGCCGCCCCACTCCCTATAGCTCAACGAAATCCCGTTTACTTGTATGCTCTGGTTCATATTTGGGTATTGACTGGACCTTGGCCAATCTTGATTTTGGAGTTTGAAACCACAGATTTACACGGATTGACACAGATATTCTCTGATTCTGATCGGATTTTTGGCATGGAATCTGTGTCTATCTGTGTGTATCTGTGGTTCCATTCCTTGACTTTGGAAAAAGGCGAAACCAGGATCTTAGTCGGCATTTTCCACCAATCCATACTGAGCGAGCACAGCTCGCAACCTGGTTTCGTTTTCCGGTGAAAGCGGCGCCAGCGGCGGGCGCACTTCGGGACTGATCTTGCCCAGCATGCCGAGAGCGGTTTTTGCCGGGACCGGGTTAATCTCGATAAACATAGCGTCGTTGAGCGGCATCAAATGATAGTGCAGATCCTGAGCTTCCCGCCAATTTCCGGCTGCGAAGAGATCGTATAACTGCGCCACCTTGTCAGGAAGCACGTTGCCGGTAGCGCTCACGTAACCTGCCCCGCCAATCGCCAGGATCGGGAAACACAGCAGTTCAATCCCGGAATAGACCAGAAAACCTCGCCCGAGGCGCCCGAGCAGGCGGGTGATGTGAGAAAAATCGTGGTTGGCTTCCTTGATGCCGATAATGTTCTCACAGTCATCCCGCAAGCGACTGACGGTGTCGATTTCCAAATTAACCGCTGACCGCCCGGGGATATTGTACAGGACGACGGGTAGATCGACGTGACTGGCAATCGACTTGAAGTAACGGTACAGCCCTTCCTGGCTGGGCCTGACGTAATAGGGAACGACCACCAGGAGGGCATCGGCGCCAACTTTCTGGGCGTACTGCGACAGGTGCAGCGTCTCGTCGAAGTTGTTAGAGCCGGTTCCGGCGACAAATGGCACGCGACCGGCAATGGCTTCCACAGCCAGTTGAATGACCCGTTGGCGCTCGGCTGTGCTCAAGGAGCTGGGTTCACCGGTAGTGCCGGTTACCGATAGCCCGTGACTGCCGCTCTCGATCTGCCACTCAACGAGGGACACGAAAGCCTCCTCGTCAAACCGCCCATCACGAAAGGGAGTAACTAAAGGGACAATCGAACCTCTAAATGATTTGATTTCCATACTTCTAATCTACCACCTTATCATCTTATCATGTCCGCTAACCATCAAGCACTTGCGCAGAGGGCCGGACCGCGGTGGAGGCCGGGCGCAAAAGCAGAGAACCGGCCGCGCCCAGGACCGCGACGAACGCGGCCAGCAAGTAAGCCGACACGAAGGTACCACTGGCGTCCGCCATGACCCCTGCCACACTCGGCCCGATTGCCTGCCCTACGCCAAAGAAGAGCGTGATAAAGCCTAATGCGGCAGGAGCCAGGCGAGGGCCGAGCACATCGCCGCAGGTAGCCGCCATGATGGCAGGGATGCTCCAGGCAGTGATCCCGAACAGAATAGCTGAGATCGTAAAGCCTGTGGGAGTCCTCCACAACCCGAACATGCTGAACGCTAAAGCATGAATCAGGTAAACGATGATCAGGGTACGCCTTCGCCCAATGATATCCGAAACCGCGCCCCAGACCAACCCGCAGAGTAAGCTGAACCATCCCATGGTCATGAACAGCGTCCCGGCGGCAGATTGGGTGTAGCTGCCTTCTGAAATCAAAAACTTGGTGAAGAAAGTAAGATAGATGATGTAGGAGAATCCGAAAGCAACGTAAACCAATCCCAGGTACCAGACCTCGGGCGCCCGATAAACCCGGCCCCATTCAAGCAAACCAGTCTGAGGTCCAGATTTACGCTTGCCGTTGGCCTCTCCAAGGGCTTCGAGACCTAAATCGCCCGGACGATTGCGCAGGGACATCCCGGCCAACAGGGCGATAATCAGCGTTGCAGCACCGAAGATCAACCAGCTGACCCGCCAGCCGCGCCCGGCATATTCTTCCAGGATGCGAGGCACCAGGGGACCGACTGTTATCAGCCCAATGGAGGACCCGGTCGCAGCAATGCCAGTCGCCAGGCCCCGGCGCCGGGAGACGAACCAGGCTGCCAGTAGAGCCATCATGGGGACATTGCTGGCGCCGCTGCCGATGCCGGTTACCGCCCGCCACAGGGCAGCCGGCAGAATATGTTCGACCATCCCGGTGAGCAGCATTCCAACTCCCGCCAGTACAAGACCGGTCGTAATCACCAGGCGAGGGCCAAATTTTGCGGCCAGCGCGCCGCCCAGCACAGATAGGGTAAGGTAACCGACCAGGTTCGAAGTCGCTAAAACCCCGGCCTGGGTGTTGTCCATTTCCAGGCCGGTCTGCATAGCCGGAAGCACGACCGTATAGCCAAAGCGCGCCAGGCCCAGTGCCCCGAACACAACCAGTGTGCCAACAGTAAGCACAATCCAGCCATAATGCAGACGGCTGCTGATCTCTGCGGCTGGCTTACTCATATTGATTCCTTCCTCGTGGATGCACCAATGCCCACTCCTGACCCGGCATGTATGCCAACTCATATTTAAGTGTCATAGCGCCTGACTCCACAGCGCCAGCGCTCTTCCCTCCAACCGAAACTTCCATTGCGAATAACTTCACAGCGCCGAAGCGCTCTTCCCTCCCGCCAAAACTGTCATTGCGAGCGCAGCGAAGCAATCCCCTTCTTGGCCAAGCACCAGACTGCTTCGTCGCAAAGAACGCTCCTCGCAGTGACACTTCTGACGCCCTGTCATTGCCAGCGCAGCGAAGCTTCCGTTTGGATGTCATTGCCAGCTCAGCGAAGCAATCCCATTCGCCGCAATCGAGATTCCTCGCCTCCGCATACGCTGATCCGCCTCTCCATTGTCCACCGTCCACGGTCCACTGTCCACACTCAATCCTCCAGACTTGCCACGAGCTGGTCGATCGCGATCTGCCGTCCCGGCGGTACCCGTCCATCCGAATCCCAGCCGCGCTCAGCATAATAATCATCCAGCATATCCTGGAACTGAACGCGATCGACGTGATGGCCTTGGGCTTTACCAGCAGGCAGGGGATCGTCAAAATAACGCTTTGGCAGCGTGTCATCGGAACGACTCAGGCCGAA
>DATCIL010000697.1:0-2391 GCA_036507795.1 Anaerolineales bacterium
TGCCGTTGATCCCGCTTCGCGGATGTGATAGCCGGAGATGCTGATTGTGTTCCAATGCGGAATCTCTTCCCGGCAGTAGTGGAAAACATCGGTGATCAGGCGCATGGAAGGAATTGGTGGAAAGATATAAGTGCCCCGAGCAATGTATTCCTTCAAGATGTCGTTCTGGATCGTCCCGCGCAGCCTGTGGGTGTCTACGCCTTGCTTTTTTGCCACGGCAATATACATCGCCAGCAAAATGGAAGCGGGCGCGTTGATGGTCATGCTGGTGGAGACTTTGTCGAGTGGGATTTCGCCAAAAAGGGTTTCCATATCCTTCAACGAGGAGATGGACACGCCCACTTTGCCGACTTCACCCAGGGCGCTGGCATCATCTGCATCGTACCCAATCTGGGTTGGCAGGTCGAAAGCGACCGATAAACCGGTCTGCCCCTGGCGGAGGAGGTAGCGATAACGCCGGTTGGATTCCTCCGCCGTGGCATATCCCGCGTATTGCCGCATGGTCCACAGCCGGCCCCGGTACATGGTTGGCTGAACTCCCCTCGTGAATGGATATTCGCCTGGAAAATTCAGCTTTTCTTGATAGTCAGGATCGGGATCCGGCGGGGTGAGCAGGGGAGGCAGCGGAATGCCGGACAGGGTTTGGAACCTGGTCTTGCGCTCGGAATATCGTTCGATAGTCGGTTTTAAGATTTCTTCTTCCCACCGTCTCTTTTCTTCATCAAGGGTCATCATTTACCTCAAGAGGCCGTGATCTGAATAAAATATCGTAACTACTCAGCCGGGATTTGAATTGGACGCGGATGAACGCGGATAAAGATCGAAAAATAGTATACCCCAACTGAAGGCAGCTTTGAGAGTGCCTTGCGTCGTTCGCTCTCAGCAATTCTCGTTTTGTCGCTCCGAGGAGCGTTCTTTGCGAGGCAGTCTCCATGGATGGCCAGGCCAGGGATTGCTTCGCTGCGCTCGCAATGACAGCTATGGGCCGGGGGAAGCCCGCAGGGTGAGCGAAAAGGTCAAGTCGCCAAGCCACTGAACAGCACCGACAGCGGTGTGACGATACGCGGAATGACACCATAATGGGAACTTCTGCAAGCTCTCTGCTGATGATTCACGGGACTTTATACTATGGTAGACTCAGATTCCGTACGCCAGGGACGCCGAGTAATCCACAAAACCAAAAATGAAAATTCTTACAGTCGATATAGGTACCGGTACTCAAGACATCTACCTCTACGATTCCCGAATAGACCTTGAAAATGGCTTCAAACTGGTTGTTCCCTCGCCAACCATGATCGTGCACGGCCGTATTCGCCAGGCCACGCGCCGGGGAGATGCGGTCCTTTTGACCGGCGTTACCATGGGTGGGGGGCCAAGCCAATGGGCGGCCGAAGACCATGCCCGAGCCGGTTTGCCCGTGTATGCTCTCCCTCAGGCAGCTCGATCCTTCAACGATGACCTCACAGCCGTGCGTGAAATGGGCATCCAGGTATTAAGCGAGGACGAAGCCGCAAATCTGCCGGATTCAGTCGTTCGCCTGGAGCTGCGCGATTTTGATTATCGGGCCATCGCCCGCGCGCTGGAGCCTTTTGATGTAAGTCTCGCTGACCTGGCGGCTGTTGGCGTGGCCGTCTTCGATCATGGCAATGCGCCTCCGGAATACTCTGACCGCCAATTCCGTTTCGATTACCTCGACGAGCGTATCCGAGCGAAAAACCGGCTGAGCGCATTCGCCTACCGGTCAGAAGAGGTTCCAGCGATGATGACGCGCCTGCAAGCCGTGGTAGACTCGTCCGACGGTGTAGATGTGCCGCTGGTGGTGATGGATACGGCCCCTGCAGCAGTTTTGGGAGCAACCTTTGATCCTGAAGTCCGGGCGCGTTCGCGTGCCCTGATCTGCAATGTTGGCAATTTTCATACCCTGGCTTTTCGCTTGGGGCCGGACGGCATCGAGGGCGTGTTTGAGCATCACACAGGACTGATCGATCTGAATAAACTTGAGGATCTGTTACGTAGCCTTGCCGATGGTTCTTTAAAGCACGAGGATGTCTTCGGAGACCATGGTCATGGCGCCCTGATTTATGACCCAGAACCGTTGCCCTTAGAGAGGCAGGATTTTAATGTGGCCGTCACCGGTCCGCGGCGCGGCTTGTTCAGACCCGAAGCCCATGGCCAGCCTGAGCCGGGCTTCCGAGCCGGTTCGCCGGCTCCCCTGCTGCCTTACTTTGCGGTTCCCTTCGGCGATATGATGATTTCAGGATGCTTTGGTCTGCTGGCAGCAGTAGCAGATGTACTCCCGGAGCTCGGCGAGGCGATCAATGCCTCATTGCGCGGCGCCGGCGGAAGTGGGACGCCCCCATGGGAAATAGAGTAATTTGACAAGAGTCATCC
>DATCIL010000698.1:0-7321 GCA_036507795.1 Anaerolineales bacterium
CCCTGGATTGGACCAGCGTGGACTTGAGCCAACCCATCGGGCTGTTCTCACTTGGGATGAGCGCCCTGGTTGCCATACTTACAGCCATCTACTTACAGCGCTCGAGCGCGAGGGACAGCCAGTCGAACGGGAGGTGGACACGGCAAGCCATGCTGCTGGGGATACTGGTGCTCTTATTGGGTCCGCTGCCGGTTTGGATGATCGGCAAGCAAGTTGTGGGTGGCTTATTTAACAGCCGCTATGCCCTGGGAGCCCTGTTTGGCGCCAGCCTGGTGGTGGTGGCGTTTCTGGAGTGGCTGCAGGCTGGCCGGGCTCAAAAAGCCATCCTGATCGCCGTCCTGGTCGGGCTGGCGGCCGGCCAGCACCTGCGCACGGCCAATGATTATCGCTGGTCGTGGATCAAGCAAACCCAGTTCTACTGGCAGCTGCACTGGCGAGCTCCTGCGCTGCAGCCGGGGACGATGATCCTCTCGGAGGGCGAGATATTTCCGTACGTGGGGATCAACGCTACCTCAGCGGCCATCAACCTGCTTTACCCGGTGCCGGGAGGGACGACCGAGCTGCGCTATTGGTTTTCCGATCTTCACCGGGAGTTCGGCATGCGCAACGTGGAAGCCATGGGCTCCGGCCTGCCGGTCCAGCGCCAGGTGCGTTCCTACTGGTACAACGGTTCGAGCCAGGACAGTCTGGCGATCTACTACCAACCGGAGGGCGGCCGCTGCCTGTGGGTGCTCTCGCCCCAGGATGGCGAGAACCCTGAACTGCCGGAGATCACGGTAAAGGCGCTGCCTGCGGCGAACCTTGCGCGCATTGGTCTCGAGGCCAGCCCAGGATACCCTCCGGAAGCCATCTTCGGCCGGGAACCGGAGCACAATTGGTGCTATATCTATCAGAAAGCCGAGCTGGCGCGCCAGATGGGTGATTGGAAGACCGTGGTTGGCCTGGCAGACGAATCTCTGGCCAAAGGTTTCGCCCCCAACCACCCGCAGGAGTGGCTGCCTTTTATTGAAGCGTACGCGTACACTGGGCGCTGGCGGCAGGCTCTGGATCGCTCCCTTAGCGCCTGGCGGATAGACCACGACCTATCCCCGCGGCTGTGCCAGCTGTGGCAGAGCCTGGAAACCCGCTCGGAGATACCGGCTGAAGATGAGGTTGAGTTGGAACGGTTAAAAGCGAGGTTAGGCTGTGATAATTTTTAGGCTTTGTGGGCGGAACAGGACTCGAACCTAAGACCTCTTCTGTGTAAGAGAAGCGCTCTGATCAACGGTTCTATCCGCCCGATGCAACCACGGGGAGATTAACCGCGAACGGGGGATCCGGCGGGCGTGGCTGTAACTTGCGAAAAAATTATGAGCGCCTCCCCTCGCGCTCATAATAGAGAGCTCAAGCTTCTGTTCGCTTTTTCCCCATTTGCTTAGACAATATACATGATTGTCAAAAACAATGGAATAGACATGCAGCTTCTTGATATAGACATTTGTACCGACTTTTCAAATCTGCTTGTGCCCGGTGAAAAAATTTGCTATGCTATACAAAGAAACCTGTTCGTCATGAGGCAGATAAAATGTCGAACAATCGAAAAATCAGGGTGGCCATCCTGGACGATCACCAGAGCATCATCGATGGCTACCTGTATCGCCTGAATCAAGCCCCAGACGTCGAGGTGGTGGCAACGGCCACGTTCGCCGAGGACTTCGAGACTTTGCTCGCCAGCCACGCAGTGGAGGTATTGATTCTGGACATCTTTGTTCCTACCTCCCCCGACAATCCCAGCCCTTACCCCATCTTGCACGCCATTCCAAAATGGCTCCAGAGATACCCCCACCTGGCTGTGCTGGTGATCTCCATGTATAACCGGCGCACCCTCATCAAATCTGTTGTAGAAGCGGGAGCCAGCGGTTACATCCTGAAGGACGACAACCCCCTGATCCAGGAACTGGGAAGTATTGTGCGCTCGATCGCCGCCGGCGGCATCCACTTCAGCCAGCAGGCCCACCAGCATTTGCTCAAGCACATGCCAAATGAATCCAGGCCCAGCGCCCGGCAGCTGGAGGCCCTCTCCCTCTGCGCGACTTATCCGGACGCCACCACCGCTGAGCTGGCCGGCATGTTGGGAGTGGCCCATTCAACCTTGCGCAACCTGCTTTCGGGGGCTTATTTGCGTCTAAATGTGCGCAGTCGCACAGCGGCGGTCGCAAAGGCCAAGCGGTTGGGCCTGATTACTCCTCCGGAACCAACCATGGATAATTAGTGAGCGATATCTGGGGGGTTCAAGAGATCTGCAGATGGTTGTAGGCCCGCAAACTCGAAGATTTTTTTCACTGGTTCAATGACGTCATCCAGTAAATCCTCCAGCCCTTCTTTCCGGTATAAGGACATGGTTCCCAAAATCCTGTGAGCCGTTTGATACCGGCGCAGTATCTGGTCCAAACAATAGCTGACCGCACCGCAACGAATAAGAATGGTTTGAGCTTCGGTAAGCGCAGCCGGATCAGGAATAACTTTCAGTAACTCGAAAAATGTTTCCCTGTCAGGATGATCCACCACCTTTGAGTAAAGAATTGGCAATGGTGACCGGCAGAGAAGCCAATCCGAATTGGCTGGCACGGCCATCACATCGTTGAGATCATCGTGAATCTGAATCATTCCACCGTATATCCGCCCGAAATGATTCAAATGGTTTGCTGTGGTAGCTTTAGCACCTCCCAAAAGAGATCCGATTCCTAAAGCGGTGGCAAAGAAGGGAGAACTCTTGGTCCGGACCAAACGCCAGTAATCTTCCTCATCAACCAGATTTTGAACATCCAGGTTTTGTCCCAGGCATGTGGTTTGCAGCATCTGAACCAGGCATTCAAGCACAGCCATTTTTATGGCTGGCTCTGCCTCACTTTTCAAGGCTGCCTCCAGGCCAGCCGCCTGGAAAGAAGCAGCAAGGTTAGCGGTTTGCGGCACGCCAAGCCGGTGGTGTTCACCCCGCAGATCGTTATCGAGCAGATCGTCGATCAGAATGATGCTGATCTGTAAACAGGCAACCGCAGCAACGGCGGGTATGGCGTCTTCTATCCTACTCCCAACAGCCTGGCACCCGATAACAGGCAGCTTCCAATCCCTAGGCTTCTTGAATGCAGTCCCTCTTAGTATCTGTTGCATGTCAGGCCAGGCTTTGATGACCGGCAGTTCCAATAGCAATTCGAGCGCTCGTGAGTGAAAATCCATCTTAGTCCTCCAAGCAAATTGGCCGGGGGATTCCCCGGCCAGATATGGTACAGAAATTTTCTCTGCGTTGAGTTGAACTGTGATCACTCAGCCTGCCAGGGATCCCACGACAGGTCACTCTTCAGCGCTTTCAGCTGCTCCAGGCTAAGCCTCGCCAGTTGAGCCAAAATTGCGAGGTAACCATCGGATGGCAACGGCGATTTGAAAAGCCTGACATAGAAAAGTTGCATCGTCGACATTTTTAGATCTCCTTTCTGCAATTAGATTAGTGAAGGGATACACGAATTTATCCTATATAATCCTCGACTATAATTGGCTCACCTCCTTTTTATTGACCGCATAAATAGATCCGGTTGAGACTGTAAACGCATGTACACTCAATCTTCTCGCTCTTGGGTATTTCTGGAACAAGCCCTGCCATGGTTAGTGCTGGCCATCCTGGCGATTTTCACCTACTCCAAGTTCTTCCTGGTACCCTACGCCGGGTTCGAATTCTCCAATCGAGAGGTTTCTGAGGTTTATCTCGATACTGGAGAAGAAAGCGGACTGCGCGCCGGTGATCGCTTGATTGAAGTGGGACCGGTAAAGTTGGAGGAATTCGAAAGGGATTTGCGGCTCGAATTCTTTGAAGGGGTCGCCCCCGGACAGGAGGTCAGGCTTAGCCTAGAACGGAACGACCAAAACCTATCCATTGCATGGGTCTTTCCCGGTCCCACCCGCCAGCAGATCATCCAGCGACTTAACAGCCAGTGGTGGATCGTTTACGTGTTCTGGATGGCGGGCACAGCAACACTACTTTTCGTTCGTCCCAGGGAGGCGCGCTGGGGACTGTTGATCGCCCTGAACTATGTCACCGCCATTTGGCTGGCGGCCGGCAGCGGGCCATCCCATTGGCACGTCGGTGAGAGCGCCATCGTGCTCCGGGCGGCGGTCTGGTTGTCGTTGCCGGTGTACCTGCATTTCCACTGGTCCTTCCCCAGACCTTTGGCCAGAATACCCGCCTTGGCATGGGCCGTCCTCTACCTGGCAGCCGGGACGCTGGCAGTCCTGGAGGTGTTCCAGGCCTTGCCCCCGCTCGCCTATTTTTCTGGCTTCGTGCTTGGCATGGCAGGCAGCATCCTTCTCCTTATTGCTCATACTATTTTTCAGAAAACCGATCGCCGCCAGATCCTGGCGCTCGTGCTGGGAATTGCGTTGGTCTTCGTGCCTCCGCTGGGTTTGAGTGCCGCTTACCTGCTTGGATTCCAGCCCTCGGCTTTCGCCCAAGGGGGCGCCATGCTCGCCCTGCCTGCGCTTCCCGGCGCTTACTTCTTTGCCGTTTATCTGCCCCAGGTGGGTCATAGTGAACGACAGGCCAGGCGATTGGTCGCTTTCTATTTAGGCGCGATTGTGCTTGGCACGCTGTTTATCCTCTCATTTGTATTCCTGGAAAATCGCATCCCTTACGAGGGATCCACCTTGCGCCTGGGAATTGCGAGCACCATCCTGGCCGGGATCATCGCCGCGATCAGCTTTTTCCCTTTCCTTGCATTGCCGGCCTTGTCGGAACCGGTCCAGGTTGGCCGGCGAGGCTTGTTTCCATTGGAACTGCGGGCAAACCGGCTGGTTTCAATTTACCTGTTCATCATCCTGACCGGTGCAGCTTTGACGCTCCTGATCCTGGTTGCTAATAACTTCTTTGATTTCCCCGGCTCATCCGCGCTTATCGCCGGGTTGGGAGTGGTGATCGCTGTGATCCTGGCTTTGGCCGGTTTTGCTCCTTTCCAGCGGGCAGTCGAGCAGCGTCTGCTGGCTATGCCGCTGCCGCCAACTCACCTTACGGATACGTATTCAGAGAGGATCACCACGGCGCTGGAGCCGGGCGGGCTGATCCGCTTATTGAAGGACGAAATAATCCCCACACTGCTCGTTCGCCAGTCGGCTTTAATGTACTTGGAGGCGGACAACCTTCGCACGCTGTTTTCCGCCGGCCTCGAAGAGGCACAATTGCCTGCCATAAAGGATCTCCCCGGGCTGTTGGAGCGAGCGGGAATATTCAGATCGCCAACGTCTTCAGACCAGGATTCGGATCCATACCTCTGGATCCGCCTGGTTTTCCCGTTGGCGGTCAACCAGCAGCTGGTTGGAATTTGGCTGTTAGGCAGACGGGATCCGGATAACGTGTATACGCTGGAAGAAATCTCCGTACTGCAGTCCATCGCACACCAGACTGCGATAGCCTTGGCCAACATCGCCCAGGCCGAGCGGTTGCATGCGCTTTATCGGGCCAACATTGAAAGGCAGGAGCAGGAAAGGACTCGCCTGGCTCTCAGCATCCACGACGAAATCCTCAGCCAGATGGCCTTACTCACCATGAGCATGGATGAAGCGCAGCCTGCTCAAAGGTTTGATGAAAGCTACCAGAAGATCGTCACCCGCCTGCGTGAGATGGTCCACGACCTTCGCCCGGCGATGCTGAGCTATGGTCTGCGTCCCGCGTTCGAGGAGTTGGTCGACGAGCTTTCCGATCGGACGGAGAATGCTGTGACTGTACAGCTCGACATGCCCCAGGCTGGGACCCGGTACGATTCGGCTGTAGAGCAGCACCTGTTTCGAATCGTGCAGCAGGCTTGCGAGAACGCCGTGCGCCACGCTCAGGCCAAAACAATCCGTATCCAGGGGGATCTCGATTCAGGACAGATCTCGATCAGCGTTATCGATGATGGCATTGGTTTTACTGGCGATTCCCTGACCCTGGACCAACTGTTGGTGCAGAGGCATTATGGGTTAGTGGGGATACACGAGCGCGCCGCTCTCATCGGGGCAGAGCTGAAGATTGATTCGGCTCCAGGAATTGGCACACAGGTAACCGTGAACTGGAAGGCTGATTCAAACTGAGGGTTAACCTGCAACCCTCAAGGTTCCATCCACCGTACTGTGCCTTGACGGAAAAATTTGGAAGTTTGGAAATGCATATTCGGTTGTTAAGGTTCTCATCATCGGCGAATATGGTAATAAAAGTTTGCTCCCCAATACTATATGCTAAGATTAATTTGGGTTTGTTTAAAAACGTGTTCATTTTGAGCGGAATTTAGGACAATGACGTGGATGAATCCCTTCTTGTTGGCAGAAATGCACCGCGAGACCTATGTTGCGATTCTCAAAAGCTGGATTCCGCATGGTGAGAGGGGGAACTTTGCTGATCGCGTAGGTATTACCAGGGAATATCTCAGTTATCTGTGTGCCCTCGACCGAGCCGCAGAAGATAAATTTCCAACAAAACGTCTCCCCTCTGCACAAATGGCCAAAAAAATCGCACAAGCATTGCCTGCGCCCTTAGAGATTAGACGCAGTCTTGAGGAAAACATGGAGTTGGCTCACGTCAACGCAGCCAGGGCGCATTACAAAACTCGAGAGTTTATTTCCCATCGTCAAGTAAGCGAGCTCCTCTATGACCTCGAAAGACTTCACGGCAAGGCGACCTTCGGCACCAACCTTCCAGAGGTTCAACGAAATTACCGTGCATTACGCGAGGCAGCTGCCAGCATGGTGAACAAGCTTTCCCCCGAAATTTATCCGGCTTCTCTTGCCCGTGTTTGCCTGTACCTGCACGATTCCCAATGCGTGCTGGATCGAGCGGACGACGCTTTCCGCTATGCCAAGCTTGCTCGCTTGGTTTTGGAAAATGCAGATATCTTTTGCGCATTGTCCAGAAATATTACGGTCCTACCCTCAAGCCCATTATGGATTCATTTGACTTTGCAATTGAATAATTGAGTGATGCAACTCCAGGTCCGAAATTATCCTGCAAAAAGCCATCAGTCCGGGGGATTTTAATCTTTCAAAATAGTATGGTGAAAAAAATCACTTTGTTGACAAATTGAATTTTTCCTGTATACTGGATATGTCGCACTTGCGTGACGATGTGTATAAAAACCGGAGCATATTTTTGATAAAAGCGATAAAAATTTTGTTTATTAGCAGAATCCAACCTCCCCAAAAGAATCAAACCACCAGTGGAGTAAAGGTATGAAGGAAGCAACATTTGACGCCTGGCATGGCCAACCTCTCGACGAAATCCTGTACCAGTGCCGGGAACTGCTCGAGGACATGTCCTTTCCGACTG
>DATCIL010000699.1:0-2280 GCA_036507795.1 Anaerolineales bacterium
TGCGGTGCAGGTGGGGGCAGGTCTCCACGTGTACGGTTAAGGCATTCGCACCGGCTTCGGCGAACTCAGCGATCAACCTCTCCGGTTGCTCGATCATCAAGTGCACGTCGAGTGGCACTCCGGCTCCGGCCGCAATCGGCCGGATGGCGCTTACGACCAGCGGGCCGATGGTCATGTTGGGAACGAAATGGCCGTCCATGATGTCCACATGAATGATATCCGCGCCGCCGTCGATCGCTTCCTGCACTTGCTGGCCCAACCGGGCGAAATCGGAAGAAAGGATAGAAGGGGCAATCTTAACGCTCATTATTCACGCTCCAGGACTCTGACTCCTTCTTTGCCAGCTACGATCACCTTGCTCGCCATATTCAAAAACAAACCGTGCTCTACAATTCCCGGTCGTTCCGCCAGCATCTTTGCCAGCTGGTAGACATCTGCAATGCCATCCTCGAACCAGGCCAGCGCCAGGTAGTTCCCGTTGTCGCTAACCACCGGCCGGCCATTTTCATCCAGCCACAGTTCGGCGCGGCTCGCCAGGGTGTTCAGCCAGCGCACCTGGGTTTCGGCTTCGAAGATCACGATCTCGACCGGCAAGGGCACCTTCATCCCCAGGCGGGGGCTGAGCTTGCTCTCATCGACGATAACGATAAACTGGCGGGCATGCATCTCGATGATCTTCTCTCGAAGTAGGGCTTTGCCCAGTCCTTTGATAAGGTTAAGGGTCGGATCGACTTCGTCAGCGCCATCAACTGCCAGGTCTAATCGCGGCGCCTGCGCCTGGCTGCCCAGCTCGGTTAATGTTGTAACCGGAATACCCAATTGGCGCGCCAGCCGGGCGGTGTTCTCCGAGGTCGGCACCCCCCGGATGTCGAGCAGCGCTCCCGACTGCAGTTTTTCTCCTAAAAGCTGTACGAAATGCCCCGCAGTGGAGCCGCTGCCCAATCCCAATACCATTCCGTCGCGGACGAAATTTAGGGCATGGCTGGCGGCAATTTGTTTGAGATTCATTTCTTTTTTTGTTTTACCATATTCAGGCTATTTTGGGGGTAAAGAGCCGAAAGTGATTGGCCCTGTCTCGAGATCCTTACGCCGCACGCGCTCCACAAAAATGAATGGATCTTGAGAAATGTTAAAAAATGGTGCTTAAATTTGTTTGCCGTTTTCGGAGATAATAGGTATAATACCTCGCACCGATTCCACAATCCAGCAGCTGTGGGGGTGCGAACGGGCATCAACACACTACAACAAAGCGTTATCAGGGTTTGACTTTGGATGAGAACAAAAATACTGTGGATTGAGGGAAGGCGGGCTGACAGCCCGCCTTTTATACCCGGATTAAGGCGAAAAGGCTATGCCATCGAAACCGTGTCTACGGGCAAGGCTGCTCTTACGCGCATTCCCGCGCTGGATCCAGACCTGGTGGTTCTCAATGCCGCTTCCATGCGAACCAGCGGTAAGCGAATTTGCCAATCCATCCGTGAGCAGGATTCGAAGTTGCCCGTGGTGGTTATTGCCAGCCCCGACCATCCCCTGAATGATGATGGCTGCGCAAATGTTATTCTTAATCTTCCTTTTACTCTCCGCAAACTGGTCAACCGGATCATTCCTCTCTTGCCTGCCAATGATGAGGATCTTATCAAGGTCGGTCCCATCAAGTTGGATGTTGAGCGAAATCAGGTGCGTTGCGCCAACAAAGAAGCACGCCTCACGCCGCGCATGGTCGGCCTGCTCAAGATTCTCATGAAGCATGCCGGAGAAGTGGTCGAGCGCGAGGATTTGTTCCGCAGGGTGTGGAATACGGAATATACCGTGGATACCCGCACCCTCGACGTTCATATCAGCTGGCTGCGGCAAGCTATCGAAGAGGATCCTCGCAACCCCCGATTTTTGAAGACCATCCGTGGCGTTGGCTACCGCCTCGATGTGTAGCCACTCTCCTGGGGTTCCCCGCTAGTCTTTATATAAACTTAAAAAATGTCGCTGCGAGGAGCGTTCTTTGCGGAGCAGCGCCTTAAGCTGCTGAACCCTTCCGAGCAGTCCTTATGCAGGCGCTGCCGCAGTCTCCGTGCCTGGCCTAAAGGAGATTGCGGCTGCTGCTGCATACACGCCCTAATCGACTATTTGACTGATTGGCTGCCCGGCCGATCGACTTCTGTCCGGCTTTGCAGCCCGTTCACCCACAAAACGTGCAAAGAAATAGGGAGTCCTTTTCTTCTCAAACGCCTCGCTATAAGCGGCCTTGAACTTATCCTTGGATGCGTCTTTACCGATTGGAATATA
>DATCIL010000700.1:0-8734 GCA_036507795.1 Anaerolineales bacterium
GACTTGACAAACGATATTTATTCTGCTAAATTATTAATACATATTAATAATACGATTTACTCCGTCTCATTTAATTTCCAGGCCTTCGAACGGCTCACAACCCCCAAAAACGCTCAATAACCATGATGGATGTCGCCCGTCACGCCGGGGTATCCCAAACGACGGTCTCTCTTGTGATCAAAACTGCGCTTATCCATTCCCGGCGATATCGCCGTTATCGCTTTCGACAATCAGGAGGTGATCGTCGCTCACCATAGCGCAAAACGTTTTTACCCGTTTACGAATACATTTGGTCCACCAAAGGAGGCTGCCCTATCTAAAATTGAAATCAGGAATTTCCCGGGGGAACACGCAGTTCAATTTTACAGTGCCTAACGAGCAGGAGAAGATTGAAGATGAAAACCTATTCTGTTTTTACCCTTCTGATCGTCCTCGCCATGATCCTCAGTGCGTGCGGTCAGGCTGGCGCCCCGGCCGAACCGACCCAGGCGGCTGCGGGACCGACTGAGGCTGTTGCTGAAACCGGCGGGGAAGGTATCACCCTCGGCTTGTGGACCCACTCGGCCGGCAACCCTGATGAACTCGCTGTTATCGAAGAGTGGGTTACCAAATTTAATGCCCAGAGTGATGAGTACGAAGTCGTCATTGAGTCATTCCCCCAGGCCTCTTACAACGACTCTGTCGCGGCTGCTTCGGTCGCCGGCAGTCTCCCCTGCATTATCGATCTGGATGCACCCACGGTGCCCAACTTTGCCTGGTCTGGCTACATCCAACCATTGCCCATCACCGAAGCCGACGTTGACGAAATGGGTGTCCTTGACAATGACGTTGGGCGCTACAATGACCAGATTTACTCCCTGGGCCAGTTCGACGTAGCTCTGCTCATCTATGCCCGGAAGTCTATCCTGGAGCAGCACGATATCCGCATTCCCTCGATCGAAGAACCGTGGAGCAAGGATGAGTTTATGGCTGCCTTGGATACGTTGAAAGCCTCCGGCGAATTCGAATACCCCCTCGACGTAAGAACCGTTGACACCGGCGAATGGTGGCCTTATGCGTATTCCCCTATGCTGCAAAGCTTTGGCGGAGACTTGATTGACCGCAGCACCTATACCTCCGCCGAGGGAGTGCTCAACGGCCCCGAAGCCGTCGCCTGGGGCGAGTGGTTCCAGAGCCTGTTCAGCGAGGGCTACGCGCCTGCCACCCCCGCAGACGACCAGGGTTTCTTGCAAGGCGAAATTGCTTTGTGGTATACCGGCAGTTGGTCGGCGCAGTCCGTGATCGATGCCTACGGCGACGATACGCTCTTCCTGCCCCCGCCTGACTTCGGCCAGGGCCCTAAAATCGGCGCAGGCTCTTGGCAAATGGGTGTTACCACAAACTGCCCTGCAGAAGCCACCCAATCAGCTTTTGACTTCGTCCTCTCCACCATGGAGCCGGAAAACGTTGCCCTGATGTCCGAGACGTCCAGCCTGATCCCGACCACGTCTGCGGCGGCCGATTTGACCGAACAATACGCCGAAGGTGGCCCATTCCGCATCTTCTACGACATGGCGGAGGCTTTTGCCCTGGTGCGTCCGGAGACGCCTGGCTACCTGATCATCTCCAGCCAGTTTGAGCAGGCCGGTTTGAAGATCCGGGACGGCGGCAATGTCCAGGATGCTTTAGACGATGCGGTAGACGCCATCGACCAGGACATCGAAGACAACAACGGCTACGGCTTCTCCGGTCAGTAAACAGGCTTCTGCTTGCTCCGTGCACGGGGCGGGGTTTTCCGCGAGCCCTGCCCCGTATCTATGGAGGCCGCAATCACGAACCCCTAACTTTGATGAGTCACGCTAGAAGGATTGTTCGGTGGCAGCGGTCGAAAAATGGTTCATAAGCCGGATTAAATGGCTCATCGTGATCATTGGGATTGTGGGATTTAATTATGGGTGTGGCATTGTACCACTGAGCAACGCGCGCACCGCCAAAATGCCTCTCGACGAACCTTATCGCCCGCAATATCATTTCACTCCTCCCGCGAGGTGGATGAACGATCCCAACGGGCTGGTGTACTTCGCGGGCGAGTACCATCTTTTCTACCAGCACAATCCGGATGACTCTGTCTGGGGGCCAATGCACTGGGGGCACGCGGTCAGTCGTGACCTGATTAACTGGCAGCACCTGCCCATCGCGCTCTTCCCCGACGAAAACGGCACCATTTTCTCCGGCAGCGCGGTGATTGACTGGCGCAACACCGCCGGGTTTGGTAAAGAAGCGATGATCGCCATCTTCACGCACGATCAAAATGGACGGCAGAGCCAGAGCCTGGCTTACAGCACCGACAAAGGCCGGATGTGGACGAAATTCGCCGGCAACCCGATCCTCAAACCGCCGAACAATATCCGCAATTTCCGCGACCCCAAAGTATTCTGGTATGGGGATGCGGAAACAGGCCACTGGGTCATGGCTGTTACCGGCGGTACTGTGATTCTATTTTTTTCCTCGCCCGATCTGAAGAATTGGACGCCAACCGGCGGCTTCGGGTTTGGCTATGGTTCGACGGAGGGCGTCTGGGAAACCCCCGACCTGTTCCCGCTCCAGGTGGATGGTAGCGCAGATACGCGCTGGGTGCTGAGCGTGGGCGTAGGGGACGGCGGCCCAGCGAGAGGCGGCAGTGGAACACAATATTTTATCGGCAGTTTTGATGGAGCGACCTTTACCAGCGAAAACCCGAAAGATACTATCCTGTGGGCCGATTTTGGCGCAGATTTCTACGCCGCCCAATCCTGGAATGAAGCCCCCTCCGGTCGCCGCCTCTGGCTTGGCTGGCTAAATAACTGGCGCTACGCCACGGCTATCCCCACCGCCACCTGGCGCGGCGCCTTCACCCTCCCTCGCCAGCTCAGCCTGACCACCACACCGGATGGTATTGGCCTCGTCCAGCAGCCCATCCCCGAACTCGAAAAACTGCGCGGGAAGCACTGGGACTGGCAAAACGAAACCATTGCTCCCGGTGTGAATTTATTAGCCGGTCTGAACGGTGAAACACTCGAGATCCTGGCCGAATTTCAGATCACCCCTAATATGGACGCCGGCCGCCTGGGCTTCCGCGTCCGCAGCGAAAATGGCGAGCAAACCACCATTGGCTATACTACCAAGTCCCGTACCCTTTTCATTGACCGGGCGGAATGCGGGCAGACTGAGTTCAGCCCGGCCTTTCCAGGCATTCACTTCGCCCAGATGGACCCTCAGGATGGCCTGATTCGCCTGCATATTTTCGTCGACCGCGCTTCCGTTGAGGTCTTTGGCAACGATGGCCTGGTTGCGCTCACCGACCAAATTTTCCCTTGCGCCGGGAGCACTGCCCTCGAGTTGTTCGCGGACGGCGGCTCTGTTCAAGTTAATAACTTGACGATTTACCGGCTAACCCCGGCTACCTTCTGGTTGCCCGCGGAGGCAGACAGATGAAGAAATTTTAATTTAGGCCGTCTAAATTAGCCTGGCTAAGAGGCTTTCTTTCGCCGCAAACGGGGTACGTAAGATGTTGTCAAAGGAGTGCATGATGGCTGCTATACAAATGATACAACCTGTCCAAAAAGGCCGGAGCAGCCCCGATTTTATTTCGGGATGGGGAATGGGTTCGCTGGCGTTCCTGCTCTTGCTGATCTTCCTGGTCGGGCCGTTTTTTTCGGGAATTTGGTACAGCTTTACCAACCAGCGCCTGATTTCCGCCAATCCCACCGAAGTCGTCGGCCTGCGAAACTATACCCGGCTGCTGCGTTTGGGAATCCTGCCGCTCGACCCGCTTCTCGACGAGTCCACTGGTGAATTTCAACGCGATGAAGCGGGCAATCTTGTTTTCCCCCGATCACGCGCGTTTACCCGGGACGAGCAGAATTACCCGCAGTATGCTGGATTGACGGAGTGGTTCAACATCGACAGGGGCAGCCAGCGTTATGTCGTTCTGGCCGGCGACCCCCTCTTCATGCGTTCGCTCGTGAACAACTTCTTTTTCGCCCTGGTGGTCATTCCATTGCAAACCGGTTTGGGGCTGCTGCTTGCGTTATTGGTGAACCAGAAACTAAGAGGAGAAACCTTCTTCCGCACAATGTACTTCGCACCCGTGGTTACCTCCCTGGTGGTCGTTTCCATCGTTTGGCGGTTTCTGTATGACGTCAACAACGGTCTGGTCAACGAGATGGTCAGATCAGTCACATTCGGTGCAGTCCAGCCAATCAACTGGCTGGGCGATCCCGGCATCGCCATGTGGGCGATCATCATTATGTCGATCTGGCAGGGCGCGGGGTTCCAGATGATGTTGTTTGTAGCCGGCTTGCAGCAAATCGCGGAAGAGTTATACGAAGCGGCTGGCATCGACGGGGCAAATAGCTGGCAAAAGTTTCTCTACATTACGCTGCCTGGGCTGCGGAATGTGATGGTCTTCATCTTTCTCACGATCACCATCGCCGCTTTCCAGTTGTTCGATCAGGTGCTGGTGATGACGAACGGAGGTCCGGATGACGCCACGACAACCTCCGTTTTTCATATGTACCGTGCCGGGTTTCGTGAACAGGACATCGCTTATGCTTCGACGATTGCAGTGGTCTTTTTCCTGATTATCGTTACTGTAAACCTCATTCAGCGCTACGCTATCCGAGAAAGGAGTGCCAGATCATGACCGTCATGCAAGCCAGTCCGAGCATAACAAAAAGCGGTACAAAACGGCTGCAGCAGGCGCTAAGAATGGCGCTGCGATATGTGCCGCTGCTCATCCTGATATTCTTTTTTACTTTTCCGCTGGTGTTCATGATTGTCTCAGCGTTCAAGGTAAGCAACCAGCAAATCTTTTCCGACCTGCGTTCCCTGCGGGCCTTTTTGCCTGTGGGGGATCTGACTCTGGAAAACTTCCGGTTTGTTTTTGAAAACAGCAACTTCCCCCGCTATCTCCTCAACTCGGTCTTCATTTCGGGGATCACCATTATTCTGGCACTGGCGGTGAATAGCATGGCTGCATATGCCCTGTCACGGCTAAGGTGGCGCGGGCAGAGGCTGATCCTCTCGATCATCATCGCCACCCTTATCATCCCGGGACAGGCGACGATCATGCCCCTGCTGCTGCTGGTTGCCACCCTCCCTTCGGTTTCCTTTGCCGATGGCGTCTCCCTGACACGGGGTTGGCTGGACAGCTATCATGTACAGTTCCTCCCCTTTATCGCCGGCGCATTTTCCATCTTTCTCTTCTACCAGTTCTTCCAGGAAATTCCCAAAGATCTGGACGAGGCTGCGCTGGTGGACGGGGCCACCCGCTTCCAGATTTTTTACCGCATCATCGTGCCGATTTCCGGGCCGGTGTTCGCTTCGGTGTCCATCCTCACCTTTATCGCGAGCTGGAACGCTTTCCTTTGGCCGATTATGACGGTCCAGAGCGACGAGCTCCGTCCGGTGATGGTCGGGCTGCTGTTCTTCTTCCAGCGCAATGTGCAATGGGGACAGGTAATGGCCTACACAACCATGATTACGATCCCGGTGTTGGCCTTCTTCTTTGCCTTCCAGAGTGCATTCGTAAAGAGCATCGCAACCACAGGGATCAAAGGCTGATACGCAGTAGTTTTGCCGCAGAATCGATCTACAAATCAACAAAAGGAGGCTTTTCATGGGCGTGCTAAGTTGGATTCTCACCGGCATCGTAGGGGGGGCAGCGGCGAGCGCCATGACCCGTCGCAATACTCCAGTCGGATATTTGATAAATATCGTGGTCGGTGTGGTTGGCGCTTTTGCGGGCGGCTTCTCTGCCAACCTGGTTACCAGGCACCCTGTGTTTGGCTTTTACCTGGAAAGCTTTTTCGTAGCGCTGTTGGGGATGTTCGTATTCCTGGCTGTATCTAACGCCGTGCAGCGGCGTTGATGGCAACAAATATTTGAAATCTATGCTTAATGAAAGCCCTCGAAACCGCCTGGCGACTGACCCCCACCGGCCCCAGTTTCACTTCCTGCCTCCGGCTAACTGGATGAACGATCCCAATGGCCTGATCCAGTGGAAGGGCCTATACCACCTTTTCTACCAGTACAACCCCTACGGGCCTTTTCACGGCACCATCCATTGGGGACATGCTGTCAGCGATGACATGGTGCACTGGAAGGATCTGCCAATTGCTCTGGCGCCCACACCGGGTGGGCCGGACGCAGAGGGCTGCTGGTCCGGATGCGCCGTGAATCAAGATGGCGTTCCCACCCTTGCTTATACCGGAGTTCACCCTCAGGTGGTGTGCCTGGCGACCAGTTCAGACGATCTGGTGCGTTGGGAAAAACACCCCGCCAACCCCGTGATCGCCAGGCCACCTGAAGAACTGGGCTCGCACATCCAGGGTCAATTTAGAGATCCATTCGTATGGAAAGAGCACGGAAGCTGGCACATGCTGATCGGCTCAAAAATAGAGGGCCAGGGAGGCGTGGTTCTGCACTACCGTTCAGTTGATCTGCTTCACTGGGACTATCTTGGTATACTGCTGCAGGGTGATATCACTCAAACCAAGCCTTTCTGGACTGGAACCATGTGGGAGTGCCCAAATTTCTTCAAACTGGGTGATCAATACGTGATCTTCTTCTCCGTTCAATCCGAACCGCGCGATCTCTTATATGCGGTCTACTACATAGGTTATTACGACGGCCAGCAGTTCACTCCATCACTACAATCCAGGCTTGTACACGGAAGTTCCTTCTACGCACCACAGATCATGCAAACGAATGATGGACGGGTTGTGATGTGGGGCTGGCTAAAAGAAGGACGCAGGCAGAGCGCAGTCATGGAAGCTGGCTGGTCAGGTGTAATGTCTTTGCCAATTACCCTCACATTAATGCCAGAAGGCACCTTGCGCATCGAACCAGTCGAAGAATTGAAATCCCTGCGCGGTGAGCATTGGCATTTCGAAAATCTTGAAATTACCTCTGGCACTGCTGGCGCGTTGGGCAACATTCGGGGAGGTTGCCTGGAGATCGAAGCCGTATTCGAGCCAGATGCCGCGGCGGAGTTTTGTATAAAGCTGCTATGTTCACCGGATGGCGAGGAACAAACTCGCCTTGTTTATAATTGCAGACAAAAGCGCTTGATTGTAGAACCCAACGAATCCAGCCTGAGCACTGTGGTAGACCGGGATATGCACAAAGCCCCGCTGAGTTTGGACGCCAATGGTGAGCTAAGATTGCACATCTTCCTGGACCGGTCAGTAATAGAAATATTTGCGAACGGGGATACCTGTCTGGCAAGTCGTATCTATCCGACAAGGCCAGACAGTTTAGGCCTGGAATTGTTTGCGCGCCGCGGAGGTGCCAAAGTAAAGTCCATCAAGGTCTGGACGCTGGAGTCGATTTGGTAAAGCAGAGGCAGAAAACAGGGTTGCTCTGAGCGGCTTGCTGGGCCAGCCGCAAAATCGATGGCTGATAAGGGGGGAGAAATTTGCCAAAGAAGGTAATATCTGTTGACAATGAACAGTTTGTCTCTATAATGATAGAGGAGCCCGATAACCCAGTTAGAGGAGGTTTGTCATGTTAGGTGATGCGCCGGTTTACGCTGTTCTGCCTTGTGTTGACCTGGAGGGGGCCAGGAAGTTCTATGGAGAGGTGCTCGGCCTGAAACAAGTGGATCTCCCTGGCGCCAGCGAGGAGGAGGCCGCCGGCAACGCATTATTTCAATGCGGGGAGGGGACCCGACTCCTCATCTACCAGCGCCCAACGCCCACCAGGGCGGATCATACGGCGGCGGGTTGGTTGGTGGAGGACGTTGAAGCCGTGGTCGATGCGTTAATGGCGCACGGCGTGAGAATGGAAGTTTATGACATGCCGGATGTCGAATTCGACGAGAAGGGCATCGCAAGATTTGGAAACAGGTCAGGCGCCTGGTTCAAAGATCCCGAGGGGAATATTCTGGCCATTAACCAGATGCCTTGATCGCTCGGCAACATCAAATTTGGCGGTGAATTCAGCTAAACACAGAACCCATTCATCAGCTGGGTGCCGCGTGGCTCGCCTGCCCCGAGCCGCCCGATGAAGCCGTTCCTTTCTTTCATGGTCGCTGCGTCGGTCACGGGCTCTATCATGAAGCCATCCGGCGTTCTGACGTCCTGATTCAACTTCTCCAAATCGACGGCCATCGCAGGTTCTTCTGCTTCCAAAGAGAGACCCTTTTTGCCAGACGCTGCTCGAGATCTGATGGTAAATCACACCCTCACCCCGATAGACTTCTACGTCAGGTACAGGGGAAATAATGGCACAAGGTGTAGTCTCATGAGCAAGTTCAGCGTGGATGAAGATGTAAGGACCAAAATCCGGCCGGAGCAGCGAGAGATTGTGGCAATGCTGCGAGAGCAGAAAAGACATCACATTTGCTTTTTCGCGCGCTGAGTTGGGCCGCCCAGGCTATCGCACCAGTCATGTAGTTTATGCCCCGCCATCTGGCCAAAGGAGAGTTTGAGATGATAAACGTAGAGGTAAGCACGGTCATAAACCGCCCTATCGCAGAAGTCTTCGCCTTCGTAGCTGATTTTGAAAATCATCCCAAATGGGAAATGAATTTTCAGAAGGTGCAGCTGTTATCTTCGGCACCGAATGGTGTCGGCACAACTTATCAATGTGAACTCAAATTGCCGGGTCAATCTGCTAAGTCGAAGTTTGAAATTACGGAGTACGAGGCCAACAAGAAAATCGCTTTCGAGGGAGAAGCGGCAGGACCGGCAAAACCCAAAGGAAGTTTCCT
>DATCIL010000701.1:0-4135 GCA_036507795.1 Anaerolineales bacterium
TGCGCCGAATACACCCGTCAAGACCGGCTCGCCGTCGCAGGTCGCGCCCGCCGGGGCAGGCGAGTTCCACGAGCGCACCAGGATGTTATCCCAGACGATCACATCGCCCTGGTTCCCGGCGCAGTCGCGGTAATCGAGCACCTCTACCGGGTTGTCAGGCTCGCTGATGTCGACGATGCGGAACCCATCGTAATTGCCGTGGTAAGCGAACCTGCCCCAAAAGGCGATGTCCGAGTTCGCGGTGAAGGGACTGGTGGTATTTTCCCGATCTGAGAAGCCCATCGGGTGCATGTTCTGAGTGTACGTGAACGTGCTGACGGCGTCCTCGACCGGGGCGGCCAACGCCACAGCGGCGTAGGCAAGCGGCGCAGCGCTGCCGGCCGACATCCCGACGAGGGCCAGCAACAGCAGCCCGGGGATGATCCTGGATTTGAAGCTGTTAGTCATCTTTTATACTCCTTCTCGAACTATCAAGTTTGAAGATTGGCCAGGAGCGATGGCAAGCGCCCCTTATCGATCGCCTGAGATGCAAACGGCCTTGGCGAGGATGGATATCCCCCCTTCGACGAATCTAAACTCAGCGATCCTATGCACGAACGGGACAGCAATCAGAAATTTATCTATGCAGAGAGCACCTCCTTTCGCTGAAATCTAAAATTCTGCCAGGGCAAATTGCCCTGGCAGTCCCGCGATTTATGGGTGAACATTCGCCCAATTTTTGCCTACTTGCCTGAGCCAGAACCGAGTTCTTTGAAGATATACAATCCGCCATTACGGTCGGAACCGTATATCCAGGGCTCATCCGGCTCTTTGTAAACGCCCCAGAAGTCGTGCGGCTGGCCGCCATTAGAGGCCAGAAACTCCGCGGAATTATCGAAGAATCGAGCGACTTCGACAGGGTTGTATGGGTCGGTGACGTCCAGGACCAGCATGCCATCCCAGTACCACGAGAAGTAAGCCTTGACGCGCCCGTCGTCGGTGCTCTCGACGATGACATTGTGGACCGAGTACGTCCCGGCCGTATCACAAGCCGGGATCGGTGTGGCAGCCGCGCTGCAGGTGGTGTTGAAGGTCGAGGCGAGAACGGGGTTGGTGGGATCGGTGTAGTCCCAGATGCGGACGCCGCCCCAGGGGGTATCGTTGGTGAGGTTGTTGCTGATTACGATGGCAGCGGCTCCGGCGGCGGCTGCGTTGAAGTTCTTCTCGCGGAAGGTGCAGGTGCCCCGGCGCACGACGGCGATGCTTCCCGGTGTGATCGCCCCAGCGTTGAGGATGGGATCGCCGTTGCAGGCGCGACCGATCCAGACGATGTCGCCGCTGAGAGGGCCAATATCACCGAATTTGGGCTGGTCGCCGCTCAGTTCGACAGCGGGATAAGTGTTCCCGGCCAGCGTCCCGGTGATTACCGTCAGGCTGGTAGCGTCCACTGTTCCGGCGTTGCCTGTCTGGCTGGCCTCAAAGTCATCTCCGGCCGAGGTGCTGATAGCGACGCCCGGCAGGGGCGCGTCGTCCTCGGGGACGTCCCCGAACGTGAGGTTGGACGGCGGAACGACCGTCACCCAGGAAGCAAAGTCCTCCTCGGTCTCGACCACAATCGTACCGTCCTCACTGGGCCACGCGGCGTGGCTGTTGACTTCGCCATCCAGGGAGCCGTTTGCCGGGTCCAGGGCGACCGATACCAGGCTGGGATCCGCCGGATCGCTGATATCCAGCAGAACTAAGCCGGCGTCCCAATTGCTCAGATAGGCCTGCATGCCGTCGGCGGTCACGGTGATGTCGTGTAAGAATCGGTTTGCAGAGGAGCCAAAGCCGCTGAACAGCCAGGCGTCCAGCTCGAGGATGAGATCAAAATCATCTCCATCGAGATCCGGGACCGTGTCCGGATCAAGACCCAGTTCGGCCATGCGAAGTTCTTCCGAACCCCAGAAGCCCGCCAGAGTCGGATTGGCCGGATCGGTGATATCGAAGATCTGGAAGTTTCCGAACTCGGATTCGACCACGGCGGTAACGTAATCCCTGCTACCCTGGCTGAACAAGAACAGGTTGTGGACGCCGAAGTCCACGAAACCCAATGCAGTTCGCAGGAAAGCGTTGACGTCATCGGTCTGCACGTGGGCCAGATGGGTTGGATTGGTTGGGTCGCTGACGTCATAGATCTCGAAGCCGCCCGGACCGCCTGCGCAAGGTTCGTTGGAGTGGACCAGGATTTCACCGGAATTCAGAGAGGCCACCTTCACGTCGTTTGACCGGCTGCCTTCCGGAGATGGGATCACAGTGACAAACTTAACTTTGTTGCGGTTGCGGGCATCCCACACCCAGACCCCGGCGCCCTCCTCGCCGCCGCACGGGCTGTTAAAGGTGCCTGTGTAGGCAAAGCGATTGTGGAACCACACGTCGGTGGTGGCATCCGCCACCAGGCGCTCGCCGCGGCCGGCGATTGCCAGGTTCTTGGTGACCTTCGCGGTTGGACCACTGCTGATTACATCGCTGAGGGCCGCGTCGCGGGCGAGCAGGGGTGCGCTTGGATCCCGCCGTGTTCCGTCCAGCATGGAATGGTCATGGGGCAGACCATCGTCATCTTCCGGATGAGCAATGGCCACCGTTACGCTTAGCAGCAGGGCCAGGATGACAACAACCCCGACCAGAGTAAGGTTATCTTTTCTCATTTGTTTTCTCCATTTACCCTATAATATTGATACGTGAAACCACTATTATTCAAAACAGAAGAATTCAATCGGCGCGCTACCCTCCTTTCTTCGCACTTTTACGTGCTGCCGCGAACCAGCACACCTACCTGATTTCCCCCCTGCCTAGTTCTATTATAGACAAAAATTGTCCAAATTAATAATTAATAAATATTTTCACAATAAGGTCTTCATAATCTTTTTATAAAACGGAAAGCGCGTATTTGTTATGATATGATTAACTCATACAATAACCAAATTTTCTAAGGCATTGTTATTTGAACGCAAAGGGGAGAGAGTGCCGATAACATAAGACATCGCTGCGCGCCGGCTCTTACATTGGAGGTTTAGATGCAAGAGGTTAGTGGCCAAATGGATGAACCCCGCAAAAGTGATGAATTGCAAAGCCCGCCCAATGCAAGTCTTGATCAGCAAACGTTCATGAATCTGATTTTTGAAACCGCCCCGGTTGGCCTGGCCGTGGTGAAGAGCCCTGAGCTCATCTTCCAGTTGGTGAACCCGGCATACCAAAAATATGTGCCGGCGGCAGATGTGAACCCGCTAAATCGACGCTATGAAGATGTGTGGCCTGCGCAGCAAGGCTTCAAAGGAAAGGAGCTGCTTCAAAAAGTCTTCGAAAGCGGAGAGGCGCTGGATTTAGACGATCATGAACGCATCTATTCAGATGGAGCCGCGCGGAATTTTGCGCTGCGCTTAAGAAGATTGTCCTGGGGCGATGAGCTGGTGGTCTTGATTATCATCTGGGACACCAGCGAGGCAGTCCGAGCGCACAAACAGATGGAACAGATGCTCCGGTCGCAAGAGGCAGATTTGGCAGCCGCGGTGCAAGCAAGCATCGAAGACATGGCCGAGCTGCAGCGCTATTTGTTTGAAAGCGCCGAGGCGAAACAGAAACGCTTCTCCCAACGGCTGCACAGCGGTCCCATGCAGGAGTTGTATGGCGTGCTTTTCCAACTTTATTCACTCCAGGGAGAATTGGCGCAAGAGCAGGTTACTACCATGCTCACCCCACCTTTGGCAAAAATCGCCGAGCTCATCCAGTCTATGCGAAAGCTGCATAATGAGCTGCGACCGCCCACGCTGGACTACTTTGGGCTGCCCAGCGCGCTAAAAGGCCATATCAGGGACCTCCGGGAAAGCCACCCGGAGATCGAGTTCCAGGTTGATTTAGCACCGGGTGAACAAATTCTTCCGGAGGACCTGCATGTGGCGCTTTTTCGCATCTGTCAAGAGGCGATCGGCAATGCGCTGCAACATGCTCGGGCGAAGCGTATCGGTATTGGCTTTTCAGTCAACGATGAAATTGTCCTGGAGATCCAGGATGACGGACAAGGTTTCGGGGTGCCGGAGAGTTGGAAGGAGTTTGCCCGCCGCGGCCGGTACGGGCTGTTGGAAGCAGCCGAGCGGGCGCGCAGCCTGGGCGGCAGGCT